>NZ_JBIWCX010000095.1:0-1001 GCF_044761695.1 Lysinibacillus sp. NPDC097287 | reverse complement strand
GATTGAACGCATCCGAATACCCGGTCTTCTTTGCCAAACGATCCAATGTGAGCGATGGATCGACGATCAGCGAATCCGCGACCAAGGCCAGCCTCCACCGGCGCAGATGTTGCATCGGGGGTTCACCGACGGAACTTTTGAATTCAGAGACGAACATGGATCGCGACATGCCGGCAATGGCGCTCATCGCCGGCAGGGTCCATTTCTTCCCGGGATTTGAGTAGACCTCGCGCAATACGGCACTGATCGATTGACGGGGATCGTGCGACAGGTTCCCCACATTCCAACCGGCAGACCACTCCGCGAGCATCAGGCAGACAATCGATTCGAGGAGTCTGACCGCCGTGGATGGGAATCCTTTCCCATCGGCCCAGTTGTCGTGTTCCCGGGCAAGCGACTGCAGGACATGGGATACCGAGCTCACCTCTGAGGTTCTCGACGTCAAAAGATTCGGAAGATGATGCTCCAGAATCGAATACAGATTTCCTGCCGACTCGAAGGAGAATACGAGGACGGGTAGGCGGCTGGACCTTTCCGTTCGATCCGAATCGCGATGTGGTTCGGACAGGCGAAAGTCACGGTCAGCGGGCAGGCACAGGATGCCGACCTCACCAGCGTGGAGCGCTGTAACTTCTCCGCGTGAAGTGGTAGATGTTATCTCGAGTGATAGTTCAGTATTGCTGAAAATAAGGAACTTTCGGGAGAATCCCACCTCGAATGTCGACGACTCTGCAGACGCATCGAAGTCCTCGATGCCGGTGTTGGCGATGCCGGTGTTCGCGATATCGAAGCTCACGATACGAAATGCCGAGAGTGCGCTGTCTACGGGACTGAGCATCTCCTGATACTAGGCAAATGGAGAGTTGGAGGGGCGAAACGCAATCACATGGATCCTGAACCCTCGAGCATGGTGCGCTGACCGACGACGAAACTAGCGTTCAACCATGGCAAAAAGTAGAGAGATTTTGGTACTCGGAAGTACTGGCCAAACTGGTCGGATA
>NZ_JBIWCX010000094.1:0-1019 GCF_044761695.1 Lysinibacillus sp. NPDC097287 | reverse complement strand
GTCTCGAACAACTTCGCCCAGGCATCTGCTTTCTCGCAGATGTTGTGCAGGTCGTAGCCGTACATCGTTTTCTCCTTCGGTCGGGCGGTTGTGGTCGGTCATGCTGCGCGTCCTTGCGTGTGACGGATGGGTGGGTGGTTAGTTGGTGGGGGTGGCGGCGGCGTCGATGTCCTCCTCGGTGTGTCCGGCATCGCGTGCTGCGGCGCGGGCGGCTGCGAAGGCGTCGACCAGGGCGGTGACGTCGATGAACCCTTCGCGGCGGCGGTCGAACATCGCTGCATCGAGCGCTGCGGTCGCCTCGACAACGGCGACAAGCGCGGGTGCGAGGGTGTCGGTTTCGGTGCTCATGTGGGGCTCCTTTGTGGTGGGTGGTGGGTGGCGGGTCGCTCAACCGCAGATGCAGTCCTCGTCGCCAGCTCTTTGCGCGGTGCAGGCGTAGTCGCCGGGGTCCGGGTAGCTGCACATCTGCGTGCCGTCTGCCATTGCAGGGCAGGAGGTTTGGCCGCAATCGCAGTTCGTCTCGTTGCTCATCGTTTTTCCTTTGCTCGAGGTTGGTGGGTGGTTGTCGTTACTCGGCGTTGACGCACTGCGCGGCGTCGTCGTGCATGCGAGGGCAGGAGTAGTCACCGCACCCGCAAGTCAGTCCGGCGTAATGGATGGTCGCGGCGTCGTGGTCTTTGCCTTGTTCGAAGTCGTAACCGTTCACTGACTTGACCTTTCGTTGGTGTCCGGACCCTCTCGGTGGCACCTGACAATTTTTTTCCGTTCTGACATGGAGCTCCGGATCGGCGGTATGAGGGCACGGCGCAATGCTTGGGCCGCAAAGTTTTTCAGCGAAGCGTCTTTGAAAAAGTTTTCGGAGCCGGAGGCCGGCGAAGCCGCCAGGGGTTGCGCCGGGACCGCCGTCGATCAGGATCGGAAGGACAGAAAGGAAAAAGGATCTTTTCGCTTCTACAGAGCGGAGCGCAGCGGAGCATTGTAGGGTCTCGAGAACCTTAGCCAAATCTCACGCGAGATGG
>NZ_JBIWCX010000093.1:0-1028 GCF_044761695.1 Lysinibacillus sp. NPDC097287 | reverse complement strand
GGCACAATGCCCCTGGTGAGGTCGTACAGTCGCAGCGGAGTGCGGCCCCGAAGATCCCAGTCGACCGAAAACTCGTCCGCACCCTGCAGCGAGAAGCGGCCGAGCTGCTGCGCGAACACCGCACCAAGCGTGACCGAGAGCTCAACGATCCGAAGAACACGAAAATCGTCGCTCCCTTCACCGCAGACGAAGAACGCGAATACGGGCGAGAAACAATCACCCGGCTGGTGAAAAACCACGTCCAACAAACGATCCGGTCCGGAGGCGAAACCTTCGATCTCAACCAGGAACACGCCCTCATCAAGGCGATCTTCGACGCACAGTTCCGCCTCGGACCCCTGCAAGACCTCGTCGAAGAACCCGACATAACAGATATCTACCTCAACGGCGACGCCGTGTACGTCAAATACCCCGACGGACACTACGAATCCAGAGACTCCGTCGTCGACAGCAGCGACGAACTCCTCGAATGGATGAGTCTGCTCGCATCCAGAGCCGACAACGGCGGCAGGCCCTTCTCCAGGATCAATCCCTCCCTCCGGCTCAACATGCAAGGCAACCACCGACTTTCGGTCCTCGGATACACCACCATCCGGCCCTCTGTCGCAATCCGCATCCACCGCCTGACCAACATCACCCTCGAACAACTCTCACTCGACCACCTCATGATGCCCCCAGAACTTGCACACATGCTCGGGTGCGCCATCCGAGGAAGAGCATCGACCGGAGTCGGCGGCGGAATGGGCTACGGCAAAACGACATTCGCCCGCGCCCTGGCCAACGCACTCCCCATCCAGACACGAATCGGAGTCGCCGAAACCGAACGAGAACTCTTCCTCGACGAACTCCCAGGCCGTCGAGACTTCATCGTCGATGCAGAAATGATCATGGGCGGCGGTGAACGCGGCGCAGACGGACAACTCGCCGGCGGCTTCAGTCTGAGCGCAATTCTCTACGAGTTCGTCCGCCAGGGACTCGACTTCCTCGTAGTCGGTGAAATCGCAGGCCTCGAGATCCTCGCTCTGGTC
>NZ_JBIWCX010000092.1:0-1029 GCF_044761695.1 Lysinibacillus sp. NPDC097287 | reverse complement strand
CGAAGGGAAAGGTCGGCCCCGCGAGCAGCAACATGATTGTGCCGGCCGTCGGGTAGCCGGCGAACGACGCTAGTGCCGAACTGTCGTCGACGCCGAAGACACCCTCGAAGAAACCTTGCAGCCCGAACGCGACAGTCCCGAACATGCCTACCAGCACCAGCAAGAACCACAGCCCAGACACAACCGGGAAGGGGGCACGCAGCTTCTCGTACTCACCTAGGAGCCCGAACACCCACGGCACGGTCGATACAGCGATGAGCATGCCACCGACCACTCCGTAATGCCCGTCGTTCCAGAACAGCGGCGAAAGCCCAAAAATCGCCGGACCCACAATCAGTCCTAGTATTTGCATCCGTGCAATAAGCATGGACCGACCATAGCCGTTCAGCGAAATAGGACTGGGCGAAACTGTCAATGATCGCGTCCATATCCGGCTGAACGGCGAAGCTCAAGATCAGAATGTCGGCAACCGACTGGATTCATAGAGTCGATCATGCGCCTTGCCCACGATTCCCGTGTAGACAATCAGATCTAGATGGGCGGGTTGAGTACGAAACGTCGACGGCGACGATCATGTGCACAGTTACGCCGTCGGTCCGACTAACTTCGTCGTCTTGGCGGTGAAGACGCGTGCGTGTGGCCCTCGACCAGGCTCAGACTCGCAACCACTCCCGAGTGGCGATCACCAAGGCAGCGACCCCACGGTTAAGTGTCGGTTGAACTTCCGGAGCGAAATAGGCCGAGTGGTTCGATGGGATATCGCGGTCGATGCTCCCTGCCTCCGCAGCGGCCCGATACGTTGCCGGGTGCGTACCCCCGAGAATCCAGTAGACCAACGGCGCACTCGCAGCAGTAGCGAGCAAACCGACATCCTCGCTTCCCGAGACCTGCCCGGGGTCAAAGACCGTGTCGTCGCCGAACGCCGACCGGAACGCGACCATCGTGCGCTCAGTAGCATTGTCTCCATTGACCGTAACGGGACAAGACTCCGCCCGCACGATCACAGGATCCGGCGCTCCGGACGCTGCC
>NZ_JBIWCX010000091.1:0-1030 GCF_044761695.1 Lysinibacillus sp. NPDC097287 | reverse complement strand
CCGTGTTCAGCGCACAACCATCTAACGCTGCCGGGATACCCTCGCTCACAGGCCTGTTCGCACCGTCGGCGGTGCCGGATCTGAAGTTCGATCCCAACCTTCCTCGCAATGTTGAGTTCGCTCGCGCTGTCATCGAAGCTGCGATGCGGGCACTCGGGCTTCCCTACCAGTGGGGCGGCGGTTTGTTGACCGGTCCGTCGATGGGTGATGGAACGGGCGGCCCGATCGCCGGTTACGACTGCTCCGGACTGAGCCGCTTCGCGTACTTCATCGGAAGCGGCGGAACCAAGGTGCTGCCTCGGACGTCGCAGGAGCAGTTCCGCGCCGGACACCAGATTCCGATGAGCCAGGCACAGCCGGGTGACCTGCTGTTCGGGAATTGGCAGGCTGACGGCGCCAATCATGTCGCGATCTATCTCGGCGAGGGCAAGATGATCGAGGCACCTCAGACCGGTCAATTGGTGCAGATCAGCGCAGTCCGTTCGGACATGATCCCGGCCAGGTTCCTCTGATGACGGACCTATCTTCCACTGTGAGTAACTGCCGGGCCGAGCGGCCAGGTCGCAGTGTTTCGACGCTCAGTGGTGTCGGGGCCGCCGCCCTGATCCCGGCGGCGCTGACGACGCTATTGATTCAGTGGGGGCCTGCAGCGGCGTCTGCGCTCACTCACAGTGGGAGGGGATGACAGTGACGGACGGCGCACCCGACAGCACAGCCGCAGGCCACTACGATTTGCGTAACGACAGCGGAGAACCTCAACAGAGCACCGCTGAGATTGATGCGAGCACAACCTCGAGTGAAGGAGATACCACTGCCATGACCGCGACAACGCCGTCAAGCCACAAGAAGGCGCTGGAGACAGCACGCAAGGCCGCAGAATCGTTGGCGCAGGAGGCGATTGCAACGAGAGTCGCTCTCGTCGGTGCCATCGGCGAGGCGGAAGCTGAGCTTGCTGCCATCGACGCGGCACGGGTTGAGGCAGAGGACACGATCCGCCTCGCCCATGAACGCGCGCTCGCGGGCGGGTGGA
>NZ_JBIWCX010000090.1:0-1033 GCF_044761695.1 Lysinibacillus sp. NPDC097287 | reverse complement strand
GTCTTCGCTGGCACGACCTCGTTGTAAGCAATCACCCAAAAACCAGCTAACCCAGCGGCGGTCATTGGCGAACTCGGAGATTGGGAGTTCCGAGTCATCCATCCCGCCAAGTCAATCTCACGCTCAAACTTTGTTCGTTCGTTGCTAGCGCCAGACAAACACTGTTTGCAGAACTCATCCAACAAGCGTGCAGGTGTTCCTTTCGACTCTGATGCTGCCTTTCTTAGACGAGAGACTATCGCGGTAGCTATTCGCGAAAGTGCAGACCTTCCGTTACGTTGCACGTACGCGCGTATTTCATTCTCAAAGCTGTCAACCAACTCCAACAGACCAGCGTGAATACCCGCGGCAGCCTCACGGTACTCAAGCTCAGTCTTCCACGTGGGAGCCCAGTTTGGGGTCCGATGAACGATGGCATTCGCCAGCGAAGTAAACCGATTCTGGGCATCTCCCCCGTCACGCCAGTCAATAAGCCCATCCTTCAACCAACACAGCAAAGTAGCATCATCGGCCAGTGACAGTCTCGCGTTGCTACTTCGCAGCTCAGCTACCGACGCGTTCAATACATCCAAGTCATCCGCGAAGTAGTTCAATCGAGTCAAACGCTCCGGCTGATTCTCGGCAAGAAGATTGGCGGCCAAATTCAACATGCGATTTGCTGCGATTGTGTGATAGTGAAATACAACCCAACGGTAGTATTGATGTCGGTTAACCAGAAATGACTCCAGCGCCGATACAGCGCGCTCCTGGTATGCGATGCGAAAACCGTCCGTCTCAGTATCGAAAGCAATCTTTAGAGATTGCAAGAGCCGTTCTTTATCGATCGCACCAAACTCTGTCCCTGAGTTCATAGCATCTCGTAGCAGATAGTCGAGCCTGTCGACATCCACTTCGCCAGCCACAACATTATGCAGACATCCCGACCATGTATGCGATGCATGATCCGACAGGATGATGTCGACCATCTTCCACGGCAGCAGTTCGACAGCCGCCGGTTCGATGCGCGATGCTAAAACGCTGCCTATTGCCTCGT
>NZ_JBIWCX010000089.1:0-1042 GCF_044761695.1 Lysinibacillus sp. NPDC097287 | reverse complement strand
AGCCAGCACCATGGCGACGAGCACGCCGACGGTCGCCTGCCCGGCCAGTTCGGGAGATGTGCCGAAAGCCAAACCTATGATCAGCAGCGATACGGTGAATCCCATCCCCGATAGCGCAGATCCGCCCATCACACTGCCCATGCCGACCCCCTGCGGTAATCGGCCCGCTCCGAGTCGGACAGCGATGTATGTGGCTGCTCCGATGCCGAGGAGCTTGCCGAGAACCAGGCCAAGCACAACTCCCCAGGTCACACGGGCACTGAACGCTTCGACGAGCAGTCCGCCACGCAGGTCGACGCCGGCGTTGGCGAGAGCGAAGATCGGTACCACGATCAGCGCGGTGGGTACCCGGAGGTATTCGTGTATCCGCTCGTTGACGGCTGTGCCTTTGGCCAGTCCACGTGACACTGCACGACCTGATGCGGCGCTCGGAGACTGCCAGAAGTCACGAAACAGTTCTGGAGCCGCCTCCACCTTGTGCCGCTGTGTCGGGTACGCGGGAATCAGAAGGCCGGCGACCATTCCGGCAAGCGAGGGATGAACACCCGACTCGATCGTGCTGAACCACAGCACGATCACCACGAGAATGTATGGCGCGGCTCGCCACTGTCGCGCCCGCCCGAGTAGCCACAATGCTGTCAGGCATGCCAGGGAAACGAGCAGTGGAATCAGGCGAATGTTTTCGCTGTATACGAATCCGATGATGGACACCGCGAGGAAGTCGTCGACCACCGTGACGGTAAGGAGAAACACTCGCAGTTGGCCTGATCGTGCGGGCCCGAGGAGCGCCAAGGCCCCGAGCATGAAGGCGGTATCGGTGCCGACGACCACCCCCCAACCCTGCAGGCTGTCTCCGCTGCCGACGATCACGGCGTAGATGACGGCGGGTAGACACACCCCCGCGACTCCGGCGATCACGGCGATACGAGTGCGGGTTCGATCACGTAATGACCCGTGGGCGAACTCTTGGCGTACCTCGAGCCCGATCAGAAAGAAGAAGACGACCGTCAACCCGTCGTTGATCCAATGGTGAAGGCTCATG
>NZ_JBIWCX010000088.1:0-1045 GCF_044761695.1 Lysinibacillus sp. NPDC097287 | reverse complement strand
GTTGATTCGGTCCCACAGGAACTTTGCCGCTAGCGGCATTCCGGTCGCCGTTCCGAAATCATGGCTGAGAGTTGACCCCGGTAGTAATGGCGGCGTGATGTCGTCTTGTGTGTATTCGACTTCCGCTCCCAATGCGCACCATCTGTCTCTCAGTGCTGCAACGGAATCAGCGGGAACGATGTCGTCGTTGGTGGACGTGTGCAGGTATACCGGGGCAGAGGGGGTCGTGCGTCCGATCTGTTGATCGTCGACTACTGCCGCGAGTTCCGGCTCTTCGGAGAGGATCTGAGAGAAGGATTTTCCGTCGACGGTGTAATCGGTACTACGAGTACCCAACGATGTCAGCCCGGTATCCGGCACGCATTGCGTCGCACTGGTCGTAAGCCATTGTTTTCCCTCCTCGTTGAGCCGCTTGTCGAAGATCGGACCTAGCTCGGGGTATCTCGCCATCAGGCTGTTGAGGGTGTACCCGATCGCTCCGGTGAGTAGTGACCCGTCTGCCTTGCGGAGAACTTCGCGCAGATCGGGATCGGCTGCCCCCGCGTAGGTACCGAGCATGTGCAGCTCTGGTGCCCGCTCGCCGACGATTTCTGCAGCGGATGCGCTCGCCCCGCCGCCCTGGGAGTAGCCCCAGAACGCGATCGGCGTGGAGTCAGGCAGATTCCACAGTTGATTCGAGGCGCGCGCGGCATCGACGACGGCGTTGCCCTGCTCGACCCTGTTGACGTAGGTGTGAATCCCGGGAGTGCCAAGTCCGATGTAGTCGGGCATGACTACTCGAAACCCTGCGGTGAGCAGCAAGCCGGCGTCGGCGACGTTGTAGTTGACGGGCAAGCTCAACTGAGGGCTGATCTGAATATTGAAGGCCCACGCAAGGTTCTTCGAACCGGCGCATTGATCGCCCTGGCCGAACGTACCCGGAGCGACGACCACGGTAGGTCGTTCACCGGGCCCGCGCCAGGGAAACGCCGGCGTGATGGCTGCGCCCGTGGTGGCCACGGGAGTTCCGTCCACGAGAGTGGAGGTGTACATGATCTTCTCGCCA
>NZ_JBIWCX010000087.1:0-1065 GCF_044761695.1 Lysinibacillus sp. NPDC097287 | reverse complement strand
AAGACAACGACGACGTTGACGACCTCGTGAATGAACTTTTCGATGTCCTCGATTCCGTCGGCACGCACACGAGTGGTCTCTGTGACTGGTAGTGCCGCGAAGTTCGCGGCCATCCGCGATAAGGCCTCGTCGGCAGTCTGCCCCTGAATCGTCGCCAGCGCCCCGCACACATTTTCGGAGACGAACCGAGTAAAGAAATGTCCATCACCAGGCTCGATGATCTCGTCCACGACCAGGTACTCGAGTTGTTGCCGACTCAGCGAGAACTCCCAATCCAGTGATTGAGCGAGCCCTGAGGGAGCTTAGGCAACGACAGCATTGCCTAAGCGGGGAACGAGTTCGTCGAGTCCTTTCCAGCCTCCGCGAGCCACGATGCCGACTCGTGCATCCTCACGGATACCTCTGGCCAAGGCGTTCAACAGGGCATTGCGCCCGCTGCCGATCGGTCCGGCGATGACGACAACTCGGCCCACGGCAACGCAATGCTCTAGAAATGCTGCGGTGCCGTCGCCGAGTACTCCGTCGTCGATCATTCGAGACAGGGTCCACGAGGACAGACTTGGGACTGAGACTTCGATCTGCTTCACTGCAGCGAGCGCCGATGCATAAGTCCCGCCGTGCAGTAGCTGGTGTTCTCGGGCAGCTTTCTTACGAGCCGAATTCGAGACCATGAGTGTGCTCCGATCACTGGGCGCGTTGACGGGTGCCCCGCATGTACCCATCAAGGGGTCAGTGTCGAAAAGCATCCGCGGATCCGGAGGACCTTCCCCAACTTTGTGCCGAAACGACGATGCGGGCGCCTGCTCGAACATGGGTGGGAGTCACGCGAAACGACTCGACACCGAACATATCGCAGACGCCGGACAGGGACAGGCTCGCGACGTTGATTCCCTCATGGGAGGGGCGTGGGTGGCGATCGGGAGAAGACACTTTTGCGGTTGTCTGCCTGGGTGCGACGAGGAGACAAGGGCCGGTTCGGGCCCTCGTTTCCAAGGCCGTAACCAGCTGAACAGCGCGAATTTGATCTAGTTGCCGTGGAGGGAATTTATCCCCTACGCGGAGGGT
>NZ_JBIWCX010000086.1:0-1065 GCF_044761695.1 Lysinibacillus sp. NPDC097287 | reverse complement strand
AGGTCGGGGGTGTGCAGGCTGGGATGGCGGTACGCGCAAGGCTTCGAGCATGCCGAGGGAATGCTGATGGTGCTGCACGGTATCAGTGAGGATCGAGGTGTTTGAGGTGTTTGAGGTGTTCGAGGTGTTCGTCGAGCAGTCTCGGCAATGCAGTATTCGGCTGACGGTGCTCGCGGCCGAGGTGGTGGATACGCTCCCCACGCGGTAGAAGTAGGTGAGGGGTGCAGGGGAGGAATGTGAGGGCGATGCAGGTGGACTGGTTCGTGTCGGTGCGGGACGAGGAAACCGGTGTCCACCGCTACCGCGGCGGTGCAGGGTTCGACCGTGCGTCGGTGATCGAGCAGGTGATTCGCGCGGGGCGGGACATCGCTTGCCGTGAGGACGGTGCGGTCGTCGGTGTCGTCGGCGAGGTTGTCATCGACGGCACTGCAGTGGGCGCGATCGCTTTCGGGGACCGCGCCGTCAGTGATGAGGAGCTTTGCCGCGAGATCGGTATGCAGTTCGACAGGGTTCGGTCCTCTTCCGGCTTTCGATGGGACGGTAGGTGATCGCGGAGTGGGATGCTTCCCACTGATGTGGGCCTCGTGGGGTTAGGGTGGATGTCAGTTCTTCGTCATGGCTGTGGCAACGGGCTGGTCATGGCTGTGGCAACGGGCTGTCTTTTACCTTGTGCTGTCTGCATGGGGCCTCGATGAGTAGGACTGCACTGTGCCGTTGACGAAGAAGTTCTCGGAAATGTACGACGACGCGCTGACCGCGTTGGCTGCGGCGTCGCAGCGGCCCGCTGCTGTGGTGAATGTGGACGGGCAGTACGCCATTCGTGTGGATCTCGAGTACAACCGCTACGTGTTGGCCACCAATTCTGCGCGAGGGTTGTGGGACGAGCCCGATGCGAGCGGTTCGTGGTGGGTGCACATCGTGCAGACCGGTGACGACAATACGGAAACTTCGCTCGCGCAGGCGCAGAAGCCGTGGCTTATCGACGCGTTCGATGCGGCGATCGACCAGCTCGAATCGGAGGGGCATGTGATCGCTGCCGATGCGGATTTCGGCGCCATCGCTCAC
>NZ_JBIWCX010000085.1:0-1075 GCF_044761695.1 Lysinibacillus sp. NPDC097287 | reverse complement strand
CATGATGGTGTCCGACGTGTGATATTCGACCTCGTCCAGGCCACGGATGGCAGGCACGATCGGCCGGGAGCCTGCTGCCAGCACAACCTTCTCAGCGGAGAGCTCCACCTCCCCGACCTGCAGCCGTCCCGGGGCGACGAAACGGGCCTGATCGGTGTACACGTCGACGCCGTTCTTACGCCGATAATCCACCGCTTGGGCGTGCAGTGGATCGATGCGCCCAAAGATCCGATCGCGGATCTCGGACCAATCGACCGACTCGACCCGCGCATGCACTCCCAGCCTTCCAGCACGTTGTGCCGACCGGACAGCATCGGCCGCCACCACGAACATCTTCGTCGGGATGCAACCACGATTGAGGCACGTACCACCGAAGCGCGAAGGTTCCACGATCGCCCTCCGCAGCCCATCGAACTCCGGGGTGAACAGGTAGTTACCGGTCCCGGCACCAATCACGATCAAATCATGCGTCGTCGCCATATTGCGTTCCTTTCCTGGACTGTGCCGCTGAATCGGACACCGAAATCGAACTGTCAGAGCCCACGGGAACTTCCAGACGTACGAGCACTCCACGAATAGCGTGCAGGTCGGCCTCCGTGTTGGTGGCAACCCGCAACGCCTCCCGAGCACGGCCGCGATCACGAGCCGCAGCCCGGCGCTGGGACAGCAGGATCAAAGGCCCCTGCAACGCAGCCACCGTCGCCAAAATGGCGCCGAGCCCTGTGTGCATGGTCGCCGGATGCGGCTCGAACGGGCGCAGGACAAAATTGACCGCCAACCAGCTGACGATCACCGTCACCAAGCCCGCCAGAAACCACCAGGTCCCCACCATATCGGCGATCTTGGCAGCCCATCGCTCACCACGACCCGGACAAGGCTCATCGAAGACACCAAGGCGGTGACCACAATGCGGACACACCAAATCATCCACCCACGTCAAGCCTTCATCACCGGTAGAAGACGACACCATTCCATGTCCTCGCTCTGGTTGTTCAACTGACGCGATGAGCTCATACACACGGAAGGATCGCTGGGATTCCTCGAAGAGGATGAGATACAACAAGAACTGGCCGAC
>NZ_JBIWCX010000084.1:0-1076 GCF_044761695.1 Lysinibacillus sp. NPDC097287 | reverse complement strand
TTGCCAGGTGACGATGGTGCCCAACAGGAAAAATGACGGAGCCCAGAGCACAACCGTGACATGTCAGATGCGCAATGGACGTGAGTTCCGCGGTGACCGAGGGGCCGGCGCCGCAGCGTCAGTAGTAGTGCCGCCGACCACCGACAGCATGTCCGGCGGCGCCGAGCGCGAACAGAACGACCCCGATCACCACGAGAATGATGCCGATCGTCCACAGGATCGAGATGCCAGTCAAGAAGCCGACGATCAACAAGACAATTCCGAGAATGATCATGGACCCTCCTTCGACACGGATCACCCATCGAGGGCGACGTACCCGCTGGTCACAGTCCTCAAACACTTGGAACGGGCTGGGCGCAGGTACGGCCGTGCCTGATGCGACCGACTCCTCGACTGCTTTCGGGTGGTGACACAGGGTGCCTTGTTTTCCGGTTTGATCGTCCACCTCACGGGTAGCACCTGTACGAGACCGGACCCTCAGTTCAAAGGCACAGTGGGAGGACGCACCAGTGGCTCGCCAAGACTCACAACCCCAACTCAAGGATCAGGACCTCTACGAAGAATTACGAAAGAAAGGGGATTCGAAGCAGAAGGCGGCACGGATTTCCAACGCGGCCGCCAATCGTGGGCGGTCGAGTGTGGGTAAATCCGGGGGCAAGTCTTCGCCGTACGAAGACTGGACGGTGGAGGAATTGAAGAAGCGTGCCAAAGAGCTGGATCTTCACGGTTATTCGAAACTCAAGAAGAGCGAACTGATCGATACCCTCCGAAATCACTGAACCTCGCCCTTGGCGTCAGGTCCACTCCGACACTCGGCTTCTGTGTACGAATCGCCATGCGACACCGCTCGGTCCGAAGCGCAGAAATCATGCCAGTATGGCCACCGCGGCGATGACGAAAACGATGACAACCAACGCGACCGCGACCATCGCTGCAATTCCTGTTCCTGGAAAGCGTTTGACGGTCGCGGGTTCGGGTTCGGACAATCCCGACGTCTGGGGAGCGTTGGGTGGGGCGCTCCCCGGCTTGACCCCACCTCCGGGTTCCAGATCAGGGGTATTCCCCGGATCTGGTTC
>NZ_JBIWCX010000083.1:0-1079 GCF_044761695.1 Lysinibacillus sp. NPDC097287 | reverse complement strand
CTCTGTCGGTGCCGTACAAGGACGATCTGGCGGCGCGGCTCCATGATCCGGCATTTGTGACGATTATCGGCCACTCCCTTCAGTCGAAGATGAACCTCATTCGCAAACTCGGTAACACCGCGGTGCATGAAGCGCGTCCGATTCCTGAGGATGTCGGGCGGAAAGTGCTTGACGAGATGTTCCACATCTTGTCGTGGCTTGCGCGGAAATATGCCACGCAGTCGGCGAGTAAGCCGTCACCGCAGTTGCAATTCAACCCGCAGCTGCTGCCGAAACCGAGTGGTGGACCTGCAGCGGTGGCAAAGACCGTCGCACAGCTGAAGTCACTCGAAGAAGCAATGCAGGCCAAGGACGCCCTTCTGGAGCAGTCCGAAACCGAGAAGCAGAATTTGGCTGCGCAGCTTGCTGCCCGTGATGTCGAGAAGAAATCCAGTGAAATCGCGGTTGCGACTCTCGAGCAATTGGTCGAGCAGCTCAAAGCAGAGGTTGCTGCAGCGCAATCGGCTTCTGCGATCATTCCCGATACTCACAATTACAACGAAGCCCAAACTCGTTCCGAGATAATCAATCTGCTGCTTCGTGAATCTGGTTGGTTGCTTGACGAACCGCGGAACCTCGAATTTCCCGTCGATGGAATGCCGGACGGAAAGAAGGGATACGTCGACTACGTGCTTTGGGGCAAAGACGGATTGCCACTGGCTGTTGTCGAAGCGAAGAGGGCGTCGACGGACGCGAACGCGGGTAAGCAGCAGGCACTCTTGTATGCCGACTGCCTTCAAAAGATGTACGGACAGCGTCCGATTATCTACTACACCAACGGTTTCGATCACTATTTCTGGGATGATCATGACTCGACGCCCCGACCGATCGAAGGCTTTCACACGCGTGACGAGCTGGATCTGGTCATCCAACGGCGCATCTCGCGAAAGTTGCTTGCTGATACCGCTGTTCCCAAGGAGATCGCGGGACGTCTCTACCAGGAACAGGCGATCAGGAGAGTGACGGAGCATTTCGAGAATGACAAACAACGAGCTGCGTTGCTGGTCATGGCGACTGGCTCCGGTAAGACGCGCACGGTA
>NZ_JBIWCX010000082.1:0-1086 GCF_044761695.1 Lysinibacillus sp. NPDC097287 | reverse complement strand
GTCGAAGGTGATCAGCACTGACCGGAAGCCGACTGCGGTTTCACGGATTCCGGCGACAGGTTCACCCGATAGCGCTTGTTGCAGTGCTTGTGCTCTAAAGTTCAGTTTTATATCCATCTCGTTGGCGCCGTACTGCATCAGTACTTGATGGTCTCCGGCCTGCAGGATCTGCATAGCAGGCCTGGCAGAGTTCGACGTCTGCGCCCGCAGGAGAGCGTGAGAGTGGGCCATTGTTCTTCCAGATGATGCTCGGATATCTTTACTCCATACTGCTCCGGCGCGAAGATAGTGCAATAGCACTTCTTGGTCGCGCGGAAACATGCAGGTAGAGAGGTTCGATGCCGGAACGACTGGTTCGAGCATCACGAGCGGCGGGACAAATCGCTGACTCCGTCGAAGCTACCGCGCGTGCTCACCGAGATCTCGTTCAAGCCTCCGTTGCGACACTGGGTGCTCGGCACATCCTCGAATCCCTCGTCGGATCGATAGGTGGGTGGGTCTTGCTTCTGAGCGAGACAGGCGATCTCCGTGCTGCCAGTCCGGAAGCTGCCCGTGCCCATCTGGGACTCGTTCAGGCGGAGTTACCTCGCTTAGCCCGACTCACTCGAAACGCGGCGATGTCGATCAACATGCCGGACCAATCGGTATCTATTCGGTCACTGCGAATTCCGGGGCAGACTCGCGGCTACCTGACACTGGGTAGGTCCACCACTCTGGCCGCCATTGAAACCTCCCTCGTCGATACGGCCGTGCTCCTGCTGAGCGAACATCTCAGGCGGACAGACGAAGAACGTCAAGAATTGCGGAACAACCGACGCGCGATCTTAGAACTGATGTTGAGTGGGCATTCAGGGATTGCTCGTCAGATGAGCAGCATTCTTCGGGTGCCGATTCCCGAGGGGCACGTCCGAGTGGCGCTACTGGGCGCACCACGCCGTTTTGAGGTCGAATTACTCGAAATAGCAGAAGAGGATCCGGCGTTACGCCGGGTCGATACCGTGACGGCCCAGCGGGATTCAGGGCAAGTCGGAATCATCCTTCCAAGTGCTGAGGGTGACCTGCGCACCCTTCAGGCGGTTCTTCGAC
>NZ_JBIWCX010000081.1:0-1091 GCF_044761695.1 Lysinibacillus sp. NPDC097287 | reverse complement strand
CCATCAACGGCAACTAGTGGCCGAATTTAAGTGATGCTCATGGAGTCCCTCCCTCGGATTCTCGAGGCCACGTCTGCGCCCTCACTGCAGCGCAATTCGAGCAGTAGTTCTCGTCGACGGAATGTGTCCACCCTGGCTCGATCGCGGATCTCACGACACTGCACGATGACAAGTAGTTCGCCGGAACTTCTCGAGTAGTTCCACACGCATCACAGTTCACGGTGATCGACATCGTCAATTGTCAACTCCCGGATTCACCAGATCTCCGCCAGTTGCCCCCACTGTCATGGTCTCTGGCTCCGGAGCAATGATGGTGACAGGAACTGCGCCGCGGATCCGCTCCTCAAATCTCAGGCAGAGCCGCGCGTACACCACCAACCCTGTTTCCGAGTTCGTCATAGTGCCACTGATCCACCGTTCGTCGATCCCGTCGATGATCTGTCTCAACGTCGGCCGACGTTCCCATTCTGCTTCGCGGGCGTACCGGTTGATCGCCGCGGCAATACGTTTAGGTTCGACGCCATGTCCGTAGATGCACACCGGTATCGCTGGATGAAAGTCGGGTGGAACGAGGAACCACTCTCTGAAAAGCCCGCGCAGCCTGCCCAGTGGGGTAATGGTGATTCGCACTCCGTAGTAGTGCTCACTGAAATTCTCGGGGCCGACTGGACTGAGGACATGCGTGCCCAGTTTCGCCTGACTCGTAGCGTGTCTTCCATGCTTAGCGATTTTCTCGACCACTTTCCCTCACTTCCGTTCTCTCACTTGCCTCGAAGCGGCCGGCGCAGTCTTCGAGGTCTGCAATCGTCTGCCACGCGTGCTCCCAATCCCCACCTTCGTGAGGGTCCAGTACTTCCACGGCGTTTCGTAGGGCTAGTGCAGCGACACTGAACGCTGACACTGCGGTACGGGCAACCGGCGAGTTGACGAGATCCCTGTACGGGATGTTCTGTCGCAGACGGCACCGGCGGCACAGGCGTCCGGCGATATCCGAGTCCAGCCCATCGTGGTACCAGTCCGGCGTGACGCACCGGCAGTGCGTCTTCACTTCTTCTGTAACGGCTGGCAGGGAGTTAGGGCAGGGTTTGTTG
>NZ_JBIWCX010000080.1:0-1101 GCF_044761695.1 Lysinibacillus sp. NPDC097287 | reverse complement strand
GAAGAACCGGTACACGAGGATTGTCCGTTCGCGTTCAGGCAGAGCGAGGAGCGCAGGCCGGAGGGTTTCGTGGTTGTGGATTCCGTCGAGCGCGGCGTCGTACTCGCCGAGCGTGTCTCCGATTGACGCCCCGTCGGGCGCAGTGACGGCGTCTAGCGATGCGGAATGATAGGAATCTCCGGCCGCCGCGATGTTCACGATGTCGGCCGGTTCGACACCCAGATCTGCCGCGAGCTCGGGGATCGTGGGCTCGCGACCGAGAGTCTGGGTGAGCGTGGCTCGCGACCTTTTGAGGCTTAGGTAATTCTCCTGGAGTGAGCGTGGAACTCGGACATCCCAACCCCGGTCACGAAAGTGCCTGCGCACCTCACCCATCATCGTCGGGACGGCAAAGGACAGAAAATCTTTACCTTTCGCAAGGTCGAAGCGATTGACTGCATTGACCAGACCCAGACTGGCGACTTGGACGAGATCCTCGTGTGACTGGCCTCGTCCTCGATACCGCCGGGCAATGTGATCGGCGAGGGGCAGACAGATTTCGATGATTTCGGTGCGAAGCCGTTCGAAATCGAGATCGTCGGCGGGCAGGGCGGCAAGGCGCACGAACAGAGCGGTGACCTCCGTGTACTCGTTGTCCTCGAGGCCGGGCGGGGTCACGAACCCGCCTGCAACGCCTTGGTGAGTGTGATCGTGGCCATCCAGTTTTTCTCTGGAAGGGTGGGCGGGACCTGCTCGAGGACTACGCCGTCGGCCAGAGTGTCAAGGACGTGCCATATGAAGGACGAGGTGCTCGTGGTGATCTGACCCGTCGTTGTCGTCGAGAGGATTACCTGCACAGTGGCGACGTTTCCGTCGAATGTGCACGTCAAGGTGCTGAAGGGGAGAGCACGGGAGATGAGAATGGTTGCAGCTTCGTCTGCCGCGAGGACCAGGTCTGACAACCTGCTCAGCGAGAGTGCATAGTGGGCGGCCACGGTCCGGATCAGTGATCGCAGTACTGGGAGTTGGTCAGGTGATGCGGAGACGGACAGTGAAGGTGTCGTTGCGGCCGGTGAAAGGATGGCCCGCTCGAAGGACGTCACGTGAGTGTGCTCCTGTACC
>NZ_JBIWCX010000079.1:0-1120 GCF_044761695.1 Lysinibacillus sp. NPDC097287 | reverse complement strand
AGCGGTACGTATCCGGCAGCCTCCAAGATCACTCGCGCATTGGGACTTCTGCTGATGGGAAGTTCACGGGCGCGAAGGTCGGCGCGGTCTACCGCGCACCGGGAGGTCGGCAAATCCTCGTCAAGGGCAGCATCGCGGTCTCGCAGAAGCCTAATGCGAAGACCAAGGTCCACGTTTCATCGGACCTCAAGAATCGCACCGGGTCGGTGAAGGTCACGTCCCGCAAGCAGTCGAAGCCCAGAGCCTCGACCAAATCTGCCGGGTCGAAGGTATCGACGGGGGCGAAGGGTCGCGCCCGTCGCGCAACTGCGGCTCGTGGCAGCTCATCGGGCCGCAAAGTGAGTCGATAGCGGCTCGGCGCGGGGTCCGCTCGGGCGCTTCCGAGTCGGACCCCGCACCAACATCTCCATTTGAGACTTCCGCGTGAGCGCCCACGTCCACGCGGAATTGCGGAGGGGTAGCACGTTGACTTGTCCGTGCCCCTTCGAGCGTCGTGTGGTCGGTTGACTTGTCCCGACCGCGACGACGTAGAGCGCAGGTTCTTGAAGTCGCTTTCTGTCCTGCGCTCGGCAACAGCACCCCCGACCGTCAAACCGAAGTTCAGCCAGTCGGGGGTGCTGTTGCGTTCGGGCGTGCGTCACGCAGTTCCTGTTTTCGCGCGTTTCTCGCGCACACCCTTCCCGGTGCCCAAGTGTCACAGTGACGAAATTCCAAAAACCAAAGCGCGCAAGGGTTCTGGTCGGCCGATGAATAGACTTCTCCGGTCGAGTTAGGTAGACTTCGAGTCGAGCCCGGTCCGAGCGAACCCATCTAGCGCGACGATCATACGAAACCGAATGCAGTGTCTCAGTACCGGGCGGACCGCTTAAGGGCCAGGCGATAGGACCCTTGGAAAGTTGATGAAGCGCTCGCGTTGGCGGGACTCAAGAGCGCCGAAACTGACCTAAACAGGCACGCAAACACCAAACCGACATGGTCGGGAGGTCGTTTGCGTGCTTTTTGCTTGCGATCTCCTGAATTTCACGGGAGGAAACATGAGTAGGACTGCCCAGCCCAGCATCACACCTGCTGTAGAGCGTGTAATGCGGATTCGCACTGCCCCAGCGTATGACCCAGAGCT
>NZ_JBIWCX010000078.1:0-1125 GCF_044761695.1 Lysinibacillus sp. NPDC097287 | reverse complement strand
TCGCGGGAGACCGGCCAGCCATAAACCGAAGTTTCATCAGGTCGATCATCACGAGTAACGATCAGTACCAGCATCTTTCGAACGCACCCAGCTCAACGATTCCGGTGTCACTGCAAAGCCGAGAGAACCGTGTCGACCCGCCCACGGAGTGGGCCGTCAAGCTCGACAACTACCAGGGAGTCACACACCTGCATCGGATCGGCGTACACCAACTCCAGCAACGCGTCGTTCACCGCGCGCTGCAGCTCCGGCATCCCCACCGCAGGCAACTTCTGCACTGTTTCGACGGTAATCGGCACCACAACCAGCACGTCGAGAGTACACAGCGCGGACCTCACAATCGCCGCCTCGACTTCTGCCTCCGGATCGACACCACACGCCGACAAGTACGCCAGGAAGTCGAGCGGCGTGCGATCGAATACAACACCAGAAGAAGGTGTAGTCAGCAATCGCAGTGAACGACGAAGCTGCGCACGGTAATCATCAGCCGAGGGTGGAAACTCGAACTCGCGCCCCTCCTCTTCGAGCACGAAATACGGTTCATCGACCCGAATGTGCCCCGCGAGGCGGCCACACAACTCGTCGACCAGCGTGCTCTTGCCGGTCCCGTGCGGGCCGGATACTCCAATACGCATTAGTGGGGCCCTCTCGAAGAAAGTTACGGAACTACTCGTCAGTTGAGCACCCGTCGACCGTCGGCTCGATACCGGCCCCTGGATGCCCGGACCCGCGACCAATTCTTCTTGCACCTGGGGCGTCGAAGGTGATAAGTGGGGCCGCCGAGGTTGCGCACGATACCCGACAGTTTGCCACGTGCGGGAAGATCAGCGGTGCTCGTAGATGGCGAACCCGGCGCCGTAGTGCCCGTACGAATGGACGCCGCGTTACTCGCGGCGTTGAACGCGCGCGCAGAACAAGAACACCACTCCCGGTCCGAAGCGATCCGAGAAGCAGTGCGTGCCTGGGCCCAGGCCGCTTGTACGCACATAAGTCCGCACTCAAAGACTGAATCAGCGAAGACGCCGGCATCTACGCCGCAGAGCACCACGTCTATGTCGCCGACCTGGACCACGACAATCCTGCCCGCCAGTTCCGGCTGGGCGTCGACCCGAACGGGCGTCTCCT
>NZ_JBIWCX010000077.1:0-1128 GCF_044761695.1 Lysinibacillus sp. NPDC097287 | reverse complement strand
CCTCCGCAGTGTCGTTGCGGCCATCACGCGGACGGCGACTGCGCGAGTGCTGATCGCCAGGTCCGGCGGCGAAGAATTCGTCGCATTCTTCGCCGCCGCGGATGTGGACGACGTGATGACTCTCGCCGAACGGATCCGAGCGTCGGTCGCCGAGTCCTGCGACGTGACGGTCAGTATCGGGGCGATCTACTGCACCCTCGACGATCACGCTGGCTCCCCGGACATGTCGTTGGGGGAGTTGACTGATCTTCTGACCCATCGTGCCGATGCCCTCATGTACGCCGCTAAAGCAGAGGGACGAAATACGGTTCGGTACCAACACCTTCCGCCGTTGAGGGTGAACATGGTGCATGGGCAGCACAGTGATGTCAGCAGGCCCGCATTGTTCGAGATCACGACATCAGCGACCGACCCTGTTCACTAGCGAAATCACGGCGGCGCTGTGAACACGGGTCGTTTGCTCGTGCACTGTGTTTTTCGTCGTGATCGGGCACAGTGTCCGGTGCTCGGACCACATCAGTGGCCACACCGCAGGATCAGCGTCGGCACGCAGCGATCGACGATCCCACCACATCATGCGAGTGCGATAACGCGCATCGGGATACGCGGCCGCCGGTATCCGTACATCGACCCTGCCTCCGGAGGATTCCCACCTGCTCAGCACGTGGTCAGCGGCAGTGGCCAGCACGAAACGAGACTGCAGTCGCTCCATCGTCGGCAACGCCACCCTCGCCAGTGCAGCAGACAACTTCCCGGCGTATCGCGACCCGGGGGATACCCACGCCGATTTCATTTCCACCACCCCCTCGGGGATTCGGGCAGCGATTGTCTCTCG
Source organism: Lysinibacillus sp. NPDC097287 (assembly GCF_044761695.1). Classification (NCBI taxonomy): domain Bacteria; kingdom Bacillati; phylum Bacillota; class Bacilli; order Caryophanales; family Bacillaceae; genus Lysinibacillus; species Lysinibacillus sp. NPDC097287. The sequence goes on along the minus strand of NZ_JBIWCX010000077.1, from coordinate 293 downwards.
AACAGCGTCCAGGGCGCGGTTACCCGTCCATTCGACCATCGCATGGGACTGACTAGCGCAGACGTATGGTCCCTGTGCGCGTACCCCGCCCACGACCACCCCGTCGCCGTCGACGAGAGCGTAGAACAGTGAGGTCGAAACACCGTCTCGCACTGCCGGCACATCCAAGGCTGCTTGCGCTCCGTGACGCCTGTAGGACTCCCACGCACCGGACAAGTATTCGTCCCACAGATAGTCGTCCGTCGCGGGATACGAGAGGACCACTCGGACACCGTCGGTGCCGGGCACCTCGA
>NZ_JBIWCX010000076.1:0-1152 GCF_044761695.1 Lysinibacillus sp. NPDC097287 | reverse complement strand
CCCCGAACCGCGTCCCGAGGCCACTGCACCGCCACGCGCCGATTCAGAATGGAACTATCGCGTCCGCCACGAGACACCCACCCAACGTCTCGACCGCAACTGGTCCCACATCCTCCAAGAGCTCCGGGTAGTCCAGACCGGCATGCAGATCCTCACCGGCTTCCTCCTGACATTGCCCTTCCAACAACGCTTCTCGGATCTACAAGCTTTCGAGAAGGACTTGTATCTGATCACGCTGGCAATGTCTACGGCAGCGACGATCGTGCTCGTATCACCTGTCGCCATGCACCGCCTACTCTTCAGGCGTCACGCCCTCCCCGTCCTCGTCGAGCAGGGTCAACGATTCGCCGTCACCGGCCTTCTCCTACTCGGCGGCGCACTGACTGGCGTTCTCACCCTGACTTTCGATGTAGTCGTCAACAAAAGCACAGGCCTGATCGCCGGCGGCTGCGCCGTACTTCTGGCAATCACATTGTGGTGCTGCTACCCACTTCTCTTCGCACACCAACTGCATCTCGGCCGCCCCGAGAAACAACCCGACGAACCACAGCACCCACGCAACCACCATTAGACCGCGGATGCTGACGCATCACGCATCCGAATACACCACCGCCGATGTTTCAGCCCGCCGGCCCCTCGGTAACTACCCCACGCGGCGAACGGTTCGGTGAGTCGCACACAGGCCCTCACCCGCACTCTGTCACTCACGACGGTGGACACCTGACCCGAACAAACCGCACTCCAACACTTTTTGGTGTCGCCAACCGCACCGAAACGGGCGACGCACCGCCGCGCCTCCTATCCCCGAACGCTGCGACAGGCATCCCTCAACCGGCGAAAGGTTGTTCGGCTGCGAGTCGAGTGCGATGCTGCATCCCCCGAAGACCCGACCGTCACCACCGCATACCGGAAGTTCGGATCCGCCACACCCAGCCGATCAGCGCTCCCGGAAGTCCAGGCGCGCAACGACAGCCAACCCTATACACAACACGATCACCAGCACTGCAACATTGATCATCACGATCTCCCCTCTGGCAACCGTGTGGGGTCAGTCAGTCCCAACGCACGGTGAACCAGACTCATACGGCAGTCTGGGCGAGCCTGTCGAGAAGCAACTTCTTCCCGATCTCCGCACCCTTGGGGCTCTCGCTC
>NZ_JBIWCX010000075.1:0-1188 GCF_044761695.1 Lysinibacillus sp. NPDC097287 | reverse complement strand
CAACCGATCCCGACTTCAGGTCGCATCACCCCCAGAACACCGATACTGAAATCCCGGCTTCCGTCTGAACGCGTTGGCGTGCAATCTTTGCTCTGACTCTGTATCTCGGGACTTTCCAAAGCACTCTTCCGATCGTCGAAAAATATCCGCGCTGGATTCGACAATCGTCTAACGATATGTGACCTACATCTCCGTAGCGTTACCCGTCATATCCGGTTGGGTTTTCGTGAACAGGGAGTTGACGCTTGAAGAAGCCAGTTCTACATCGCGCGATGCGCGCTTACACGCGAACCGCCACGTACGCGGTATCGGCAACAGCACTCGTCCTCGTGGTTTCCGCGTGTGGCTCCGCACCGGGCGCCACACAGACTCGAACGATCACCGACGATCCGATACCCGCCTTCACCTTCGCTCTTGCAGCGGCTCCGATCTCCTTAGATATCACTAAGGATTTCGGTCCTTCCATGCAGGTTCAGACCCTGTTCACCGAACCGCTGGAACGGCTTTCCGGTGAAGGAGAGTTGCGACCTCATCTCGCCGAAGCCGTATCGGTTCCTGACCCGACGACCATCGACTACGTCATCCGGTCCGACGTGCGATTCTCCGACGGAACTCTACTGACCCCGGAGGACGTGATCTGGAGCCTTCGGCACGTCTCTGATTCCGCAGCCGGGGCGCAAACTGCCGGCGAGCTGGAAAGTCTCGAAAGCATCGAACAAACCGGACCGATGCGGGTGACTGTGAAGTTGTCGCATCCCGATCCGGTTGCCAGGCAGAGCATCGCGCTATTCGGACTGATCCAACAGGCAAGGTTCGCTGAAGAACATGCTGCCGAATTGGGTACTGCGCAAGCGGTTCCGGTGGGCACTGGCCCGTACCGGGTCCAAGAATATTCAAGTTCCGGTGTGCAACTTGTCCGTAACAATGACTACTGGTCGGAGCAACCTGCACCGGAAACGCTGAAGTTCGACGTGATTCCGGACGGCAACACCGCTCAGTTGGCAATGCGATCCGGCGACATCCAAGCTGCGAATGTGGCCGACATCAAGAAGCAGTCACAGTGGAAGCAGATCGGTGGAATCGACACGATCGAGGTCCCTCTGACCAAGCTCACGTATTTGACGTTCGATACCAGTACGAGTCCGATCGACGATGTCCACGTGCGGAAGGCCGTCGCGCACTCGATCG
>NZ_JBIWCX010000074.1:0-1195 GCF_044761695.1 Lysinibacillus sp. NPDC097287 | reverse complement strand
CGGTGGTGGGGTAGTACGACGTGTGATCGGTCGCAGCCAGGGTGAACCCCCTCCGATCAGCACTGCGGCAGTCACCGCCGATACCAGAATGTCGGTTTGGACGGTGATGGCTGCGGCGATCCCCCCTGAAGCGGCCAGGATGACCGCGGTAATCCACCAGATCATGCGATAGATGCTCATGGGGTGTAATCCGTTGTAGTGAGGAAGTTTCCGGCTGTTCATTTCTCGATGCGGTCCGCCGAAACGACGAATATGTTCGATCGCGCGAGCACATCAGCGGTCCCACAAAACATGGGGGAGGGGAATGTGACTGTGCGACAGGAACATTGATATGCGCCGTTTGTACGGTCCTATGTGTCATTGCTGCTCCAGTTGCGCGAGGCACGTATGCGCGGTGTCCCAGGGGGTGAGTGTGCTCTCGATCTGGCGTGCGCCAAGTCGTGTCAGAACTCCGCGTATCAGACCGAGGTGCAAGGAGCAGACAACGCCGGGGTTTTGTCGGGCGACGCTTTCGAACGGGCAGGCGTGCAATCGGATACGCGTTTCGACATTCGAGGGCTCGAGTTCCGGATCGAACCCCATCTCCGCGAACAGGGTGGTGAGGACGAGCGCCGTCTCTTCTGCGGATCGGCCGGCTCCGGAGGTTTCGCCGAGATCATCCAGCGCCCACTGTCGACCTGCTGCCTCGGCGAGGTTTTCCGGATCACCGGAGTGGCGCGCGAAGTGCGCCGCTAAAACGTGGGCTAACTTTTCGTATCCGGAGGTGATCCCGACTCCTGATCCGAGTGGATTCTGTGCCCGGTAGAGCTGGCGTGGACGTCCTCGGGCGACGTTGTGCTCGGTCTCCTTCGCGATCAGGCCGACTTCGATCAACGCGTTGAGGTGGAACCGAACTGTGGTCACATGCAGGTTGCACAGATCCGCCAGTTCGCTGGCGGCCATCGATTCCGCGCCGGCTCGTAAAGCGTCCAGCAGTTGGACTCGCCGCCGGGACGCAAGTACTGCATGGGTGCCGGCGCGCGCAGAACCGGTTCCCTTTCGTATCGCCATACTGTAAGACTTTAGAGGAAAGATTTCCTCGAAAATAGGCGGTGTCCTGAGAGGACGCTCATGACGTACGTGATCGCTGCACCATGTATCGACGTGTTGGACCGGGGGTGCGTCGAGGAATGCCCGGTGGACTGCATCTACGAAG
>NZ_JBIWCX010000073.1:0-1219 GCF_044761695.1 Lysinibacillus sp. NPDC097287 | reverse complement strand
TCTGAGCGTGGACGTCCCCGGAAATCTGCCGTCGGTGTGGCTGGACCCGGAGCGCATAGGGCAAGTGTTGAGCAATCTGCTCGACAACGCACTGCGCCACAGTCGATCACAGAGCACAGTGAAGGTGCGGGGACGGGTGAAAGGGGATCGGTTCATCCTCACACTCACCGACGAAGGCGATGGAGTCGCCGCCGAGCACCTCCCCTATCTGTTCGAGCGTTTCTATCGCGCCGACGCAGCACGCGATCGTGCTCACGGAGGGGCAGGGATCGGACTGTCCATCGCGAAAGCACTCGTCGAAGCACACGGTGGACAGATCACCGCCGCGAGTGACGGAGCCGGGCAAGGCACCACCTTCGTTATCGCGTTGCCAGTACATCGTCCGAAAGGGCGGCACATCGACTGCCGGGGAACTGTCGATGCGTGACATTCGACGCGACATTCGAGGTAATGGAAACGCTCCGGGAACACCCACTCACCCCGCCGCTACCGGCACACCTGGTCAAGAACTCGTGAGGTGAACCGATCAATGACGATTCAAGAGACCAGAGCGCAGAGGTGACCCGGCCCGGGGACTTACACTTCGATCGCTGTGACGTAGGCACTCGCGCACACCGAACCCGAGACCAGGAACCAACTACTCAGGCTCTCCCCTGAACTGTGATACCGCACGGTCACGTCGTTTCCCGCGGTGATGGGAGAGCGATATTCGAGAATCGCTCGGTAGGGGAGTGGATTTCGGGGTCCGGCCCAATCTCTGATCAGGTCTTCGACAGGCTGCCAATACGTGGCGTTGTTGACGTGGTTGAACGGATCGATATCGCTCGATCGTAAGACGAATGTCGTTTCCTCCCCATCGCCCGGATGAGCGGTGTGCCAGGGTTTCCACTTCAATCGGTGATCGTTGGCGGTCGAACCGAGTCCGGCCATGAAACTCTCTTCGATCCTGGAAGGCATCCCGTTGACCGGATTGAGATTTATCCAGAATCCTTCGGTCTCGATCAAGCCGCAGCCGTAGGATTCGATGCGGACACGCATCGTGCACCACCTGCTCGACAACCCCGAGCACCATCTGCGCATGCGCACACGAGCCGGCCAGCTGACCGGACGAATGACATCGATGACTGTGCGGCGCACGACCCACACCGGGTGGGCAGCCGCTGCGCCGCTCGCATCGAGATCGTCGAAACCGATGTCCTGCAGATAACGTGCAACGCCA
>NZ_JBIWCX010000072.1:0-1238 GCF_044761695.1 Lysinibacillus sp. NPDC097287 | reverse complement strand
ACACAAGGGGCCTACATGGCCGAACGAGAACGCATGCTTAGAGAGGAATCGTCTGCGCTGCAAGGACGCATCGCAAACCTGTTCCAGGATCCCCGATCCACAGACGCAGATCGACTGGATGCGATCGCAGCCGAACTCCGAATCCCACAACGCGCCCCCCTTCTGGTCATCGGAGCGGCCGGTGACGACATCCCGGCGCTACGAGTGTTCATCTCCGAAACCGAGCGCTCCGGACGAACGGTGTACACCCACTACCTCGGCGACGTCCTGATTGCCTTCACGCGCAGATTCGACCTCGACGGACCGCAAGCTACCGATGTCGGCCGGAACCTCCTCAAGCTTCGAGTCGGAATTGTCAACGCCGACACCGGTCTGTCAGCCCTTCGCGCGGCGGCCAATACCGCACGAGCTCTCACACGAACAATCACCAGCGAAGACCACGCGGCTCTCACCTGGGACCGAGGGTGGGCAAGACTGGCCAAACTAGGCCTACAAGAATCAGGTAGCGGGCTACTCACCTATGTCGACGATGCTTTGGTGACCTGCGGAGACGCGGAGCGGGTCCGTCTCGAAGAATGCGTGCGCAGCTATCTGAAAACAGGCAGTATCGGGGAATCGGCCAACGAGCTGTTCTGTCACCGCAACACCGTTTCCAATCGTCTTCATCGATTTGCGAAACTCACCGGTTTGGACCCCACGATTCCTGAACAATCGGCGAGACTCGTCGTGGGTTGGGCCTAGAAGCACTCGAACGCCTTCCCCTTTACCTTCTCGGGGCGATCGCCGTCGGAAGCGTCACGCAACGAACTGTATGGGCGAGGTCGTTCTACGTGCGCTGGGAGGCTGCCCGGTAACGCGCTTGAAAGCGCGGCTGAACGCAGCTTGAGAGGTGTAACCAAGATTTCGAGCCATGGCTTCCACCGACATCGTGTCCTGGGCCAGCCACTGGCTGGCAAGAAGCATTCTCAGTTCCGTCGCGTACCGCAGAGGCGGTACGCCGATCATCGCATGGAAGCGCTCCGCGAACACCGATCGGGAAACATGGCACTGCGATGCCAACTCCGCTACCGTCCAATGATGTCCGGGATCCCGGTGGACAGCCAAGATGGCTCCCGCCAGTCGCGGATCACGCAGCGCCGCCACCAGTCCAGAGGCATTGTCGCAGCCACATTCAACCCACCCTCGCACGATCATCGCAGCCACGACTTCAGAGAGACGCGCTGAAACACCAGCAAAAC
>NZ_JBIWCX010000071.1:0-1238 GCF_044761695.1 Lysinibacillus sp. NPDC097287 | reverse complement strand
ATCGAAGAAGACGACAGGAATGTTCGGCTCGACCGCTGTGGTCAGGTGCAGGGCGACGAGTGAATCTTTGCCGCCGGAGAAGGCGAGATATCCGTCGTGATTGTCGAGGTGTTCCTCGATGCGCTCTTTGATCGCGGCCAGGTTCGGGCGCGGGCGCCGCAGTGCGCGCAGTGTGGTCAGATCGAGCCCGTCCGCGCGAGGGGTGCCACTCATATCTCTGCCGCTTCCCTGGGTGCTCGATGAGTATTTCTGGCGTTGTTGTCACACGCGGCCCGTCGGGCGGATCTTCCTGTGTATGTAAGGCCTCGAAGCCGATCCGACTCGGGGCACCTGCACAGGAGGACGAGCGTGATGAAAGAAAAACTACAGGAGGTGACCTCGTGCGTGGAGGTCGTAGAGGCGGCGTTCGCATCGACGAATCGTTCATCTGAGAAGGACTCACTGCAGAGGGGACGGTGTGCGCGCTGCGCGAAGGCCGACACACCGATCGAGCCCGCGCGGTCGGCGATCTCACGGACCTTCACCGCATTCGACTCGTGGAAGGCTCCGGCAGAGAAAGGTCTCTGCACACCGTGCCGGTGGGCGTATCAGACCTCGGAGCTGCGAACCCGAATGCATCTGATCACCACCGCGCCGGCGATGACCGAACTGACGCAGCCGCGCCTGGCCCGGACCTTGTCGGCACCGTTGACGTCGGAGATCGCGCTGGTGGTGCCGTTGCGTCGCCCGGCCCGCAAACACATCCTGCCGCACGCCCGATGGGGTGCCGTTGCTGTCGAAGACACCTGCTTGCCGTGGTCGGATCGCGATGTCGCAGCAGCTGCCGCGATGCGCCGACTGCGCTCTCACGGCTTCGGCGAACGCATGCTCGGCGAGAGCGCAGCCCCGTATGCAGTGCTACGCACAGTGCCGGCGCGTCGGTGGCCGGCGATCTTCGAGGACTGGGATCACCTGTCCCCGTACCGCCACGTCGACCGATGGTGGGCGTTGGCGCTGTTGGCCACCACACCGCCTCGCAGCAAGGCGCACGCATGAGCACGCCGACCGACCGCTGGCTCGCTGCCGCTCCCGCAGGCCTCCCACAGCTGCACGGTGTGGAGAACGTGGCCGAGCGACTGCTGTTGCTGTTGCACTACGGCGTGGACTGGGATTCGTGGGTGGGCCGGCGCCGGGCGACGTACTGGACGCAGCATTTGCCGAACCGAGTCCGCGTCGCCACTTATGTCGGAGGAGCCGAC
>NZ_JBIWCX010000070.1:0-1254 GCF_044761695.1 Lysinibacillus sp. NPDC097287 | reverse complement strand
CTCGTCGACCCGCGCATGCGGTACGCAGGAAAGGGATGACATGACTGCACTCACCGATCGCGAAAAGAGCAGGCAGGGATCGCGAATTCCCATCACCGTTGTGATTGCACTGGTGATCCTCGGTGTGATGGTATTCGCGGCTGTCGCCGGTCGGCTCATAAGCCCTTACGACCCTTACACTCAGGATCTTCTCCGCGGTGTGACCGGTTCCGATCGCACACACTGGTTAGGCACCGACGATATGGGACGCGATGTCCTCTCCCGTTTGATCGACGGTACCGGCCGCTCCGTGCTCGGACCGCTGTGCGTAGCGATGGGAACAGTGATAGCCGGCGCATCCGCGGGGCTGGTCGCCGGATATAACGGCGGTGCACTCGACAACGTCCTCAACCGATTCGCAGACCTCGTGTATGCCCTGCCCGCGCTCCTCGTCGCCATCGTGCTCCTGGGGATTCTCGGCGGGAGCTACTGGCTGACTGTGGCGATTCTGGTTTTCCTGTCAGTACCGAGCGCCATCAGGATAGTCGGCAGTGTGACGCGCGTCCAGGTTCGTCTGCCGTACATCGACTCTGCGAAGACCCTCGGATTGACCGACTCTCGGATCATGATCCGCCATGTGCTGCCCAACATCGCGCCCACCGTGCTCGCCGTCTTCCTGCTGGATTTCGTCGGAGCGTTGGTCGCCTTCTCGTCGTTGTCATTTCTCGGTATCGGTATCGCCCCCGGGGCTGCAGATTGGGGATCGATGCTCTCCCAGGGGCAATCGATGATCTCCGAGAACCCCTGGGTCGCAGTTGCCCCCGCAGCCTGTCTCATCCTGACCGGCAGCGCCGCAACTATCTTCGGCGACTGGTTCTTCAAACGGCTGTCAGACTCAGGAGAACGGAAGTAGATGACTGTGGAAGATGTGACAGTACAATCGGAAACGGCCGATGCGAATGGCCCCCTCCTGAAAGTTTCCGGGCTATCGGTGTACGCGAACAGGTCGCAGGTGCTCGTCAGCGATGTCAACATCACGGTCCCCCGAGGCGAGACTCTCGGGATAGTCGGCGAGTCTGGCAGTGGAAAATCGATGGCAGTTCGTTCGCTTGTCGGTTTGCTACCGCCGGGAATCTATGCACGAGGAGCAGCAGATTTCGACGGAATCCCGTTGATCGGCACACGCGAACGTGAACTGCGATCGTTACGGGGCTCCCGAATCAGTCTTTTGATGCAGGACCCGTTCAGCATGCTCAACCCCATCCACACGGTAGG
>NZ_JBIWCX010000069.1:0-1268 GCF_044761695.1 Lysinibacillus sp. NPDC097287 | reverse complement strand
CACCACGGGACCATTTTGGTTGCGGAGACAGGATTTGAACCTGTGACCTTCGGGTTATGAGCCCGACGAGCTACCACTGCTCCACCCCGCGACAACACTACTAAATTACTTTAAAAATGGTGGAGGATGACGGGCTCGAACCGCCGACCCTCTGCTTGTAAGGCAGATGCTCTCCCAGCTGAGCTAATCCTCCTGGGTATTAAAAATGGTGACCCCTACGGGATTCGAACCCGTGTTACCGCCGTGAAAGGGCGGTGTCTTAACCGCTTGACCAAGGGGCCATTGTGAATTGTAATCCTAAAGTTATCTGGCGGATAGTAAGGGATTTGAACCCTTGAGATAGTGTTAACCGTCTACACGATTTCCAATCGTGCTCCTTCGGCCACTCGGACAACTCTACAAGAATGGCTCCGAAGGCAGGACTCGAACCTGCGACAACCTGATTAACAGTCAGGTGCTACTACCAACTGAGCTACTTCGGAATAATTATTATTGGTTTGTCTAGCGACGTCCTACTCTCACAGGGGGAAGCCCCCAACTACCATCGGCGCTAAAGAGCTTAACTTCCGTGTTCGGTATGGGAACGGGTGTGACCTCTTTGCCATCATCACTAGACTATTTGAAAGACCTTTATTATTCTATCATTTTTCATGATAAAATCAAGTGTTTTTTCAAAATAATACTTTTTTTTTTCCATACAAAGATATCAGTTTTGTATATAACAAAAAAGGACTCTCAAATAAATGAGAATCCTTTATATAGTATTTATTAATTTATATAAGTGGTACCGGTGGCCGGGGTCGAACCGGCACTCCGAAGGAACACGATTTTGAGTCGTGCGCGTCTGCCAATTCCGCCACACCGGCATGTTGCTAAGAGATAAAAAAAATCGGATAATCCGATTAATAATTGAAATATAATATGGAGGCGGCAACCGGATTTGAACCGGTGGTAAAGGTGTTGCAGACCTGTGCCTTACCACTTGGCTATGCCGCCATAAAAATTAAATGGAGCGGAAGACGAGGTTCGAACTCGCGACCCCCACCTTGGCAAGGTGGTGTTCTACCACTGAACTACTTCCGCAATAAATGGCTGGGGTACCTGGATTCGAACCAGGGCATGACGGAATCAAAATCCGTTGCCTTACCGCTTGGCTATACCCCAAAAGATGATTATTATTAGTAAAAATGGGGCGACTGATGGGAATCGAACCCACGAATGCCTGAACCACAATCAGGTGCGTTAACCACTTCGCCACAACCGCCATA
>NZ_JBIWCX010000068.1:0-1274 GCF_044761695.1 Lysinibacillus sp. NPDC097287 | reverse complement strand
GGTGACGAGCGGTCTTGCCACTGGAAGCCGGAATAGGGCTCGTCCCACAGAGTGCTGCAAAAGACGCTTCCGACTTCAGTCGATCGGTGTTTCCACCGGCGGTGATCAATAGTTGTGCGGCGGTGACGGTTCCAATGCCCTTCGTCTGCGCCAGCCCCGGGTTGATCGCAAGCACCAGCTGCTCGAGATCGGCCTCAAGTACGTCGATTTCCGCGGTGAGGTGCTGGTACCGGCGCGCCAGAGATTTCAACGACGACATGATTGTGCGGGTGAGCATGTTCTCTTCCGATGCCGGCCTCGTGCGGGCCAAGGCGGGGAACAATGCCGTGTCGGCGGTACTTCGGTACCGGGCCCGAATCTGCTCGGGTGCGGTGACCAGCAGACTTTTGATCTGAACGCGAGTGGCAGTTCGTGCTTTGACCGCACTGCGACGCGCTGCGTGGATGTAGCGGGCGGCCTCGACGAGACCGTCGAGTTGTTTCGGTTCCGGATGATGCCCTACATGCTGTACCTGGCGCGCGGACGAGACCAGTTCAAGCCTGCGTGCTCAGTCCTGCTCGACAGCGACGGTGCTGGTCAGGAAGCTCGACGACAGATCCTCAAGGGTGGAGCCAAGGGCCGTCCGACCGTGACAAAAGATTTGAATGATGACCTTCTCTTGCTGCGCCCCGAAGCCGGAGTCGTGCCGTGGCGCCGTCCGTCCATCCCAGGTAGGACCGAAACTGATACGGGAGACCTTGAGGAGTCAGATCTTGGTTGGGTGGCCTAGTTTTGGACCGGGTGGTCTCAATCGATCGTTGAGTTGGTTGGGTGCCAGCTGGGTTCGGGTCGATCGTTCGGCGGTGCCGCGGCGGGTGGGGGTGTACACGCGGTAGGTGATGATGGTTCTCTTTCTCCGGCGGTCTTTCACTCCTGCGTGAGTGGATCTGTCCCGGATACCGTTGGGGCGGAGCGTAATCCGCTGGTCGCTGCGGTGGTGTTGTTTTGTGGTTGGCGGCGGCGGGTTAGGGCGTGTCCGTCGGAGCTTGGCCGCGGTGGTGAGGAGGTACCGTTCGGCGGCGGCGTAATCGGTGGTCCTCTTGCCGGAGGCGCTGGTGGTGCGGGTGATCAGTTCGAGGTAGCGGCGCCGAAGCGCGCGGGCGTCGGGTTGGCCGAGCAGGAATTCGGTGGCGGCGACGACCTCTGGACTCGGCGCGGTGTGTGTCGCTTTGGCGGGGGTACGCTTTTTCTTCGCGGTCACCGCGTGCTCGCTAGGTGTTGTGGGTATGGACGTT
>NZ_JBIWCX010000067.1:0-1280 GCF_044761695.1 Lysinibacillus sp. NPDC097287 | reverse complement strand
CTTGCGGTCAGGCATGCCTCCGCGGCGAGGGTGAAGACGGCTGCGAGGCGGCGGTTCATGATGCGGCTCCGATTCGATAGTCGGTGGTGGTGTCGAGCTGTCTGAGGAGTTCGTTGGTTTCGGGGTGTGCGTCGACTTGCAGTTCGTCGAGTTCGCTTTTGAGGGTGTCGATGAGGGTTTGGGTGGTTTCGACGTCTCCGGAGAAGTGGGTGGCGATGATGGCCGCTCGCCAGCAGCCTTCGTGGGCACTGTCGACTGTGAGGCCGGTCTGGGCTGCTTTTCCTGCTGCGTCGAGGTCCTGGGTGACTTGTTCGCCGCGGATGTAGCGGCCGGCGAGTTCTTCTGCGACGTCGGTGATTGCGGAGATCATTTCTTGCTTTGTGTGATCTGCCCATCGGTATGCGGTGGGGTCGTCGCTGGTGAAGGGTTGACCGGTTACCAGTGTGAGTGCGGCTTGGAGGCGTTCGGTTGTCGTCGTGGCTGGGTGTGCGTCGACGAGGTGGTTCCAGTAGTCCCAGTCTGTGGTTACTGAGGGGTGCAGGCGGAGTGGTGTTCGGCCGGTTTTGTCTCCGGATTTGATGAGCGCTGCGTCTCCGGTGTCGGTGTCTCCCATCCAGCTGCGTAGTCGTGTGACTGCTTGGTTGCGGCGGCTGCGGAGCCGTACCTTTGCTGTTTTCGCTTCTGCTTCAGTGCTGGCCGTGTTGACGAGTTCGACGTCGTGGGGCCACATTTTTGCGGTGAGTTCAGTTGCGGGTACGCCGTCGTCGCTGAATGCGAGTAGGGCGGCGATTTCGGTGAGGCTTCGTGAGTTTTCGCGGTCCGTTGAGCCTGGGGTGAGTGGGGTGAGGGTGGGTTCTCCGAGGACGCGGATCCAGATGTGTGGGGTTGTGGGGACGTCAGGCTCGGACGCGGTGGTCTCGGTTTCGGTGTCACCGACTGTCTCGGAGTTGTTTTCCTCGAATACGTTGTCGTCGTTGCGAACTACCGTGAACGCCGCAGGGTCGGCGCTGGTGATGAGGTTTTCGGTCGTGATGTCGAAGTCGAGACGTGCCCCCTCCCAACCGAAGTCCCCGAAGTCTGCAGCCTGGGGTTCGGCAGCTGGGGAAGGATCATGTGTGGTGGTGGCGTACAGACTGACGATGCTGTCGTAGCTGGTTTCGTCGAGTGTTGTGACAGTGAGCTGTGCTGATGCGATACCTGGGCGGACCAGTGTTGCGGTGCCGTCGTCGGCGACGTCGAGTGTCCAGTCGGAGCGAGTGTTCGAGTTCTGTGTCGTGACT
>NZ_JBIWCX010000066.1:0-1280 GCF_044761695.1 Lysinibacillus sp. NPDC097287 | reverse complement strand
CAATTCGAGATCCGGCGGGGTCGCCTCCGGTGAGAGCGCCGGCACGTATTCGCCGCGGTCGAGGGCGCCTGCTTTGTGGTCGGCCCACAGTTCCGCGGCGAGGATGCCGTCCAAGGCGATCCCCCAGGGGCTTGCATGTGCCAACCCGGACGAGAGATGGGCCCTGACCAGGAAGGGAGCGAAAGCGGTGTCTGCGTTCATGTCAGCCACCCCAATGCCTCGATCACGTCTTCTCGTAGCGGTTCCAGTTCCGCTCGCCAGTCCGCGACCTGCGGGCCGGGGCCCGTCAAGACGGTCAGCTCCGACTCGGCGCGGACTCGCCCGTGCCCGATCGCGCTGCGCCCACCCAGGAAGCCGTCTCGCGAGAATCGTTCCCACACGTCACTGAAGAAGGCGATGTCGCGGTCGGTTGCCCGGTCCACCCTCAGAAATGTTTCGAAATGTGTTCCTGCGGGCAATGTCTCGACCTCGAAGCGCATCAACATCGACGTCTGGTGCACCGAAGTTCCCGAACCGGCGCCCGCGTCGAGGGGTTCGGGGAAGAATTTGGTGCCGGCGTCGTCGAAGCGGCTGTAACTTTCCAGGGACATGAGCTCGAACTGCGACATCAGCACTCCCGGGTAGGGCCTGCTCATGATCGATTCTGTTTCTTTCACTCGGGGAACGACTTTGCCGACTTTGAGACATCCGTCGATCGGCGGCGCACCGCCTCCGTTTCCTCCGAACAGACTGATCGGCGGGACCAACTCGCGCAGGCGCTGACGCCTGCGGCCGGTCAGTGAGTCGCCGGCGACTTTGCTCAGGTTGCCGCCGTTGCGCAGTGCGTGCGCCGCGGAGAGAGGTATCTGTCTTTCGTAGCCGATCACATCGCGGAACAACTCCTCGGCGGTGCGTCGCAATGCTCCCCGCAGCGAGTTCCCCGACACGACCGGTACCAGCACTTTCCTCCCGTCGGGCTGCAGGATCGGTTCGCGGCGAAACAGTGTCGTCGTCGTTTCCGACTCCTCGCCTTTCTGCGAGATCGACGACAGGGCAGTCAGTTCGACATCCCATCTCACGGTAGAGCGCATCAGCTGACCTTCCTCGCGGCGCGGGCAGCGGCAACTGATTCGGCCACGATGCGGGTCCGCAGGACATAGGCCGTGGGACGCTCCCGCAGCAGTGTCAGGACCGGCTCCGATTCGGCGCGCAGAAGAGCGGCCAACTCCAGCCGTTCGTCGGTTGTTCGCGGCTCGGATTCGAGCGAACGTGAGACAACCGACCACCAACGATCGAGGTCG
>NZ_JBIWCX010000065.1:0-1314 GCF_044761695.1 Lysinibacillus sp. NPDC097287 | reverse complement strand
GCCCGTCAATTCCCAACTGACAGTCGACGATACGACGTGCACCGCAATCAGCGGCGGTTTCGAATGCTCCGCCGACTCCAACCAGGTCCGCTACGTCGACGGCAACCTCACATTGACCGGCACACAAACCACGACAACAGCAGTACCGACCACGATCCCCACAACCACCCCGCCAACCGCATATGGGGCCCCCATGGACGTCTACACAGACAGCACCACCCCAGCCGCCCCAGGAACAACCTGCGGAGCATCCACCGGCCGACGAGTCCTCACCGTCGTCAGCGGAACCATTTCCTGCGCGGACGCACTCACCGTCATGGACACCTACCGGGGCCTCCCCCTCGACTCAGCCCACGGCAATGCGAACATCCGCGAATTCGACGGCTGGAACTGCGCAAGCCCCACCTACGTAATGTCCCGAGAACTCGGCTACGGATCACGATGCTCAAAGGGCGACATCGATCTGAGGACGCCCGTCAGCTGACACCGATGCACACACGAATACACGCGCACCCCCACTTCACCCAACCACCCGAAAGCAGCAACACATGAACACCGTAACCAAAATTTCCATCATTGCTTGCACTGCAGCAAGTCTCGCCCTCACAGGCTGCAGCAGCGACGACACCGAACAATCCGCTCCCACCACCACAACAACAACAGCCAACACAACAACAAACTCTCAACCAACCAGCACCACAACATCTTCGAGCACCACCACCGCACTCACCACCGGCAACCGTGCAAACTCACCAACAGACAACAAACCCCCACAAATCGGCGATACACAACACGCCACAGGCCAAGGATTCACCGCAGACCTGGCGATCCTCACACCCTCGTTCACCACAACGAAGTCCGGCAACAAAGCCTTGACGTTTCCAGTCGTCATCGATGTCACAACCGGCAAACTGAACGCCCAACCAAGCTATTGGAAAGTCACCACCCAAAGTGGGCAGACAATCAAAGGCAACTACTCAACCGGCATTCCCACCGCAATTGGCGACGCCGACCTCGACGGCCACATCGAAGGCCTCATCCCCTTCGCCGATTCAAATCTCTTGACGAACCCTGATGTCGCCATCTCCAAGATCACGCTCTACACAAGCTTCGGATACAACACCGAAATCGCGAGCTGGACCTTCCCCACAGCAATCGCGGTCACAGATATTCCCACGAAGTAGAACACTCGCGCACTACTCGTCACACAACACGACATGCCTTGTGCACGAAGGACATTAGTCCAACCACACAAACCGACCCGACAACCCCACATTCAGGGCCGTCGGGTCGGTCCTTTCACATCACTAAAAC
>NZ_JBIWCX010000064.1:0-1316 GCF_044761695.1 Lysinibacillus sp. NPDC097287 | reverse complement strand
CGTTGCAGCCGTGGCAATGCAAAAGCACCATGCCGCCGCGGTGACCGTTGACCCAGCTCACTGACAAGGACGCATGTCGGTCCGCGTGGACAGGGCATAAGGCCATCAACTCGTGAGGGCCTCGGTGTTGGACCCCACCACTGGACTCGACCGCGATGCGTACGCGGTCGAACGACGACATAGGACCCGTCGCTGCGCCGCTCGATGCAGCCGCCGTCATGCGATTGCCTCAGCGACACTCGTCGCCAAGGATGGCGAGTGTGCTCGGAATTTGGTTAGAATGGCCATAAGTCCTCTGGACTTGAGTAAGTGAAGTTCGGAAAGTGACCTCGCAAGTCGCTTCCCGGGACTGAAATCGAATCGAAGAACCCCCTCCGGCCGGCAAAGCAGTGGGGGTTTTTCGCTGTCTAGGGCCAACTCATGCTGGAACCGAAAGTTCGCCGTCGGTCGCTTCGCGAGCAGCCTGGGTTCGATCAACTGCATAGCGGGCGTCGTGGATGCGGAGTCGCTCCGGATCCAACTTCTTGAGGATGTAATCAGGAATGTCGAGGTTCGAGGCGCGCGCCATGACGAGCACCCAGTAGTCCCCGAGATCGATCCCGAGTTCGTCTGCCCGACGTTCGTAGACCTTGGCCTGGTTGAGGGGTGCGCGCACGGAGAGGCACCGGCGCGCGCCTTTACTTGGTCGTCCCATGGGATGAGCGTAAATCGATTCTGATTCAGAAACGGTGATGCTGGTTGTGTCAGCGTGTCGTGCCCGGCGCTGCTCATGTCTGAAATCCCCTCAACCCTCGCAATGAATGCCTCTGATTAGAGGAAGATCCGCGTGCCCCGCGCCGTGTGACAGATGGGGTCAACAAATCTTCGTGCGCATCATGTCGCGAGACCTGGACGGGCCGAGTCGAAGCGGAGTCAGGTTAGCGAGGCATGCACTTTCCCACTACTACGTGTGACCTATCTGCGAAGTTGGTGGGGAGTGGGGGGAGTGGAAAGAAACAGCAGTTCAGGCGGCAAAAACCGCTCCCCACGTAGGTGGGGAGCGGGGTGGGGAGTGGGGTGGGGAGCGGCTTCAAAGACACGAATCGGCCGTTTGCGCTCGCCCGGATCTACGATCTGTTTTTAGGCTACGAAGGCAGGCGATTCGATGCCACCTTCGACTGCCGTTCATGTGGGCCTGGAAGCAGAGACGACCTCCGAGGCTTACTTTTTGCTCCTCGAAGGTCGTCCCCCACTATCGTGCGGGCGACCGCAGGTGCAACGACAAGACGCCCGCGAGCAATCGGCTGCGCGATTTGGAACCGACGACCTTCACTTGC
>NZ_JBIWCX010000063.1:0-1325 GCF_044761695.1 Lysinibacillus sp. NPDC097287 | reverse complement strand
ATCGACAACCTTTGTCAGGTTCCTGATAGAGGAACTGGCGATACGGCAGTGCCAGGAGATCGACGATCTGCCTCGCTGTCGGAACGGTGTCGTAATCGAGCATGTTCTTGGCCAGGCGATGAATGTGCGCGAGCACTTCGGCGCCGGAGTCGAGGAGGACGGCGTCGAGGATCGCGTCCTTGGATCCGAAATGATAGTGCGCGGACGCTGCTCCCAATCCGGCTTCGGCATTGATCGCTCGAATCGAGACGGCCTCGACTCCCTCTGCTGCGAACAGCTTTGCCGCTGAGTCGATCAGAGCACGGCGAGTTGCTGCGCCGTCGCGTGGACTGGATCGTGGCATTTCCGCAACCTTTCGGTTTGTTGACCCCATCATATCGCGATGTCGCGGCCTGATTTCCGGCCTGCTGACCCGGTGATGTCTGAGTAGATCTCAGTCGATTTAGAGAATGCACTTGATTGAATCACTTGATCCACATATGGTGATGTGACAGCAGCCACACGAATGGCAATCGATGCCGGGTTGTCAAAGGCGCGAACCTCGTACTTGCATGTCGGACTGTCAGAAGGAGATCGGGATGGCCACGCACACAAGCGAACAGCTGACCGAAGTAGTGGAACCGGAGTCACTCGACCCACGGTTGGCGATCGACATTTTCACCGTCATGGCCCGTGCGCGTGCGATCGAGGACGCGGTGCAGATTCACATCCGGGACCACGGATTTGCCGGATTTTGGCATCCGGGCAAAGGGCAGGAAGGTGCTGTCGCTGGAGCGGTGGCAGCCATGCGAGACGACGACTATCTGTTCTATCAGGGAAGAGGAGCCACATGGCCGCTTGCCAAAGGGATGACGATGGGGCCGATCATCGGTGACCTGCTTGGAAAAGTGACAGGTTCTACCGGAGGAAAGGGTGCCGGCGTTCCTCACTGGGCTGATCCGGCGCTGGGAATCATGGGGGAGGGTGCGACGCTGGGTTCGGTGTATCCGGTGGCAGCAGGCGCGGCATTGTCGGCGCAAATGAGAGGCACTGGGCAAGTTGCGCTGGCGGACTTCGGCGACGGGACGGCGGCACGTGGCACCTTCCATGAAACTCTTCTCGAGGCATCGCGGTGGAAACTACCGCTGGTCTACTTCTGTGAGAACAATGGAATCTCGGTAACCACCCCATTTGAATCTGTGAGTCCGACACGCACTATCGCCGAACGCGCGACTGCATACGGGATTCCCGGCGTTCGCGTCGATGGTCATGACGCCGTCGCTGTCTACCATGCGACAAAGGCTGCGATTGATCGAGCGCGCGATGGTCAGGGGCCGTCGTTGATC
>NZ_JBIWCX010000062.1:0-1325 GCF_044761695.1 Lysinibacillus sp. NPDC097287 | reverse complement strand
CGGGAGGAGGGGTGCCGGACGTCTTCGGGGATCGGTTCGTTGCTGAGGACGGCGGAAACGTAGGGAGGGAGGTCGGCGCGGTCGAAGATCCTGATGGGCTGATGGGCGAAAAATACGTCGGAATATTCGAGTTCAGATAGGAAACTGGTCATCCAAGCGTCCTTCCGCTCGTCGGGTGCCATCTCGTCCGCTGTGCTCGTCCACGCGTTGAGGTAGCCGCGATAGGTTCGCTGAACCCACTCGCGGCCGTGCGCAAGGGTTTTCAGTGTTGCGGAGTTGACGAGCATCGAATATGCCGCGCTGTCCGAGTTGAATGCGCTCAGGGCGCCGTGGTTGAGGCGGGTTGTCACCCACTGTGCAAATTGTGTGGGAGTCAACGGGTTAGGCCCTCCGTCCCAAGGGTCTTTGGGGGCCGGGGGTCTGTGGGGACCCGACCGTCTGCCAAACATGACCAGGGAATTGCGTATTCGCGGATCGCGGCTAGGGAGACATCATCGACTAGACCCTTGGTACGTGGGAACCGCTTGAGAAATACATCTGCGCTGACAGCAGTGATTCGGTCGCCGGAGGGGCCGAGGCAGCATGTGTGGTCGCTGTACCGGACGCCGCGAGCGGCGAGGTTGTAGAGCGCATAGAGGCTATGCGCTCCGCTCTTTCGGGCGTAGAGGTCGAGTAGGTCGATCTGCTGCATGCCAGTGGATCGAACGGTGTGTTTGATCTTGTATTTCCCGGCCGCGTGCGCTTTGGGTGTTTGAAGCTTCTTGGCTTGGATGACGAGGTGAAACCATTTGTTCGAGCCGTCCGAGATCCACCATTTCCAGTCCGCACCGTAGCGGGATTCCTCTCTGCGGGTGAAGGCTCCGACGTGGAGGTCGGGAAGGGTTTTCGCGAAGTCCAGCAAGATCCGTTCCGTGGTTCCTTCTTCACCTTGGCGGATGTTGTGGAGCTCTCCATCCGTGAAGTTTTGGCCGGCGCGGTGTGCATTTTTGAACAGCGCTGTTGCGAGTTGCGTCATGACTGGGCCAGGCGTGGAAGAAGTTGGAATTGGCACGTGTATCCCGTCGGTTGGTTGGGCCGCCGGACAAGGGTTGCCGGCGTCAGAGGATCGCATGTCTGTAGGCGAGCTTAGGAATCTACCGGTGGTTGTGCAGTCGCTAGAAGTGCCCAGAAATGCACTGATCGGGTAGAACTGCGCTTCGCTTCCACCGTGTGAAGTTTCGAAAAGGCAGGGTGGCCCCTCTGCTTCGGTTCAAGCAGTCCAGGTCCCTCGCTACCGTTCGCCCATCAATCCGAGAGGCCGATGTGTAGAGGAGTCGTGGTTTCGA
>NZ_JBIWCX010000061.1:0-1349 GCF_044761695.1 Lysinibacillus sp. NPDC097287 | reverse complement strand
GATACGCACACGTCCGCGCCAGCGCCGGAGTGCACATCATAGGAGTTCCTCAGCCGAGGAACCTGAGCATCGAGTCGCGCCCGATCAGTCGACTGGCCAACCAGCTCAACATGTAAGGCCCCGCAAGCGGCAGTTAATCGCAGAGCCTCAGCCAGCCGACGACCGATACACCGTGAGATCAATCGACTCCTGATCGCGGAAACTCGACTCCAACAATTCCACCGCCGGCACAATCACTTCACTCTCGATCTTCCACACCACCGACGTCGTCCACCCCACCAACCCGCCAGGCCCGGGCGTCTCTTCACCGAACAAACCTTCCAAGGCGTCCCGCCGGTAACCGAAGGTATCCACCAGGTCATCAGCGGTGTACCAGTACTGCCGCAACGGATCCGGGTCATCGGCGTGCAGAGCGCTGCCTTCGCTGATTCGAAATGGTTCGGTACTCATCTACATGCCCTCTCTGTGGTGCGGTCCGCCCTGCGCCGTCTTCACGTCGACAATCCGCACGTGTGCATAATCCGGGTTCTCCACAACGTATTTCGAACGCTCGATGCGCCAACGAGCGACAAGCATCTCCAGCTCCTGAACCTCCCGTGGGTCCTCGAGATACTCACACGCGAAGTCGAGCCACGGCACATAATGCCGCAGGCTTTGACCGATCCGTCCGGACTGGCCACCGATCACGCTCTCGAGCACGATCAGTTGTCGCTCGTCCTTCATTCGTCGGCGCAACGCTTTCTGAGTCACTTCGACCAGCGCAGGTTCCGCCGCAGACACCGACTCGCCTACCCCGTCGACGCGGGAGCCCATCTCGTGGCGGTGGTCGACGGCATCGACGAACTCGCGACAGACCGACGCTTGAACCCCTTCCGGGAGCATCGACATAAGCGCAAAGCCTCGTTCCTCAAGGAGCTCGAAGCCGTGTCGATTACCTCGGGCATACCAACAACTCATGACTAGTGACCGCTCCCAAGCCAACGCCAAGCGCCTCTCGAGAAAAGGAAGCGTTCGGGCGGCCGCCACGAATTGAGAATCACACTTTCCAGCGATCTCACGCGCCGACTCCCAGTCCACACTGCCTGTAGGAGAGCTGATCTCACGTACAGCGCGCATTCGACCACGAAGATCCGCAGCAGCAGCGGCGATGTCGACTCTCACCGCGTACTTGTTGGATCGAGAGCGCAAGAACCAGAGGGTCATGCGGCTGAGCCTAATCTCCGCACCTCCGAGCAGGAGTGCAGTAGCATCGTCAGCGGCGCATTGCTGGCGTAGTGTGCTCCGGCTCACCGCATCGATGTCATCGTCGATGCGGTGAGCCACCTTCACAGAATGGCTCAGACGCGAAC
>NZ_JBIWCX010000060.1:0-1364 GCF_044761695.1 Lysinibacillus sp. NPDC097287 | reverse complement strand
AACTCCTCACGATAGGTCCGAAGGTTCGGCACGAAGATTATCGGATAGTCACCGAAGCGGAACGCTACTCCTAACGCGCCAGAACAAGAACATTAGGCATACGACTTTCGACTGACCTGAACGGTAAGAATTTTCAGCTCCACAATCGGGAGGGACGAGCGGGACGCTTTCGGATCGCCGGGGGCGATGCTGGTAATCCGTTAAGCCCGAGCCGAACAGCAGTGGCGGACGCTGGTAACTCAGCCTCATTGAAGGTCGCACACCCACAAACAATCGGATTGCGATGTTGCCCGACGCTATCTGCGGGCTGCGGAAGACCGCGAGTTACTGGCCCAGTACCTGGGTGAGTCCATGATCTGGTGCGGCAGAGCGCGTGGTCGGGTGTAGTGCCACCGGAGAGTGGCCAAGTCGGGCGCAGCTGTGACCTCTCGACCGTCGCCCGGGCCCGGCACGATTCCGAGCGCCATCAATAACATTCCAGTTGAGGCACCCGGCATCGGTGCGCGAAAGTCGTAGCTGATCCTTCTCTATCCACTGTGTGAACGGCGTTGTTCGACGGTCAACGCGAGGGCCGTGACAGCTAGGTCGCTGGTGCTTGTGACATCGAGCCCAGTGAGGGTGGTGAAGTCCCGAAGGCGTCGGCGCACCGTGTTTCGGTGCCTGTGTGTGCGTTCGGCGATGTTCGCGATAGTTCCCCCGTACGCGACCAGGTCGCCGACAGTCTCCAACAGAGCGGTGCGCTCGTACTCGCTCAGCATTTGTAGTGGACCGAACACTGCCTTGTGCACAGCATCGGCTACTTCGGCGTTTCCAGCTGCGATAGTGTGCAACCAGGTCTCGCGCACATGGCGCACCCCTGGAGTGACTCGGCCTTCGACTGTGGTCCGTGCAAGGCGAATTGCGCCAGGAACGTGTGCGAGTCCCTCGGCGTCCACCACGGTGCAGACGTGGTCCTCCAGTGCGACAAGATAGTCGATGAGGTTGGTTCTGGTATTCGGACGGTGAACGATCGCACGTAACTCATGTCCGTACCAACCGAAATGGTGAGCGATGCCGCTGGAACTCAATCGATGGGCGCAGCCGCCGATTAGCTCGGGTTGGGGAACGCCAAAATCCCCGACAGGACACAGGAATGTACCCGAGACTGGCAGGCCGAGAATCTGGGCGGCGTTGTCAACGGCGACGTGATTAGCTGCTCCGTCTATGAGCAGTTGGTCGAATGCCTCGGCTCGAATCTCCTCGAGTCCTCCTTGAGCAACTTGGTAGCCGCGCACCATTTCCTCGGTGCTCGTTTCGACCGTCTCCCACACTATGACCGACAACAGTTCGAGGAAGTCGGTTCGCGCAGCGAGATCAAGGTATCG
>NZ_JBIWCX010000059.1:0-1366 GCF_044761695.1 Lysinibacillus sp. NPDC097287 | reverse complement strand
GTTGTCAGTTGCTTTGACGACTGCCGGAGTTGACGACGAGCCGAATACGACGAGCAGCAGTGAGACAATTCCTGCGACGAGAGCGGCGATGATCGCACCGCGAATTGCGCGTGTAGTCCACTGCTGACGAAGGCCCCACTGGACTCGCTCTGCGCGCACACGCTCCTCTACTTCATCGACGATCGTCTCGGTGGAATCGGCGGTTGCGGAACCATCCTGCTTCGGTTTCGGAGTGCGCCCGAAGTTGTTGATCTTCTTCCAATCAATGTTCATCGGATACCTGCCTCGGACGGCTGCTCTGACGAGTCGAGTTCTGATTCGCCATCCGGGATGTCGGCGCTCATTGCCCGCGCAAGCGCTGCACGAGCGGCCGGCACCTCTGCGAATACCAACAACGAGAGCGCGGCGCTGGCATCTTCGTCGAATGGGTTTCGTGTGAGAGCCGCAGCGACTCGACGGATCTCCTCAGCAATGGCATGGGCGTAGCCGAGATCGTGCAGTAGCGCTTGCATCGAGTCGTGCATCCGGTCCTCCTGGCGACTGGCGAGTGTGAAAGCCGCACCGAATTTGTGGGCTTCTACTTGTAGGAAGATCCGGGCGCGAAGACCTGAGTGACAGAGCTCGCCAAACTTTTTTCAAAGTTTTTTCCGAGCGCGGCCAGGTGCTTGTTGCCAGAGGTTCAAACGTGCACGTCGATGCCTTCGATGCACGCGCATCCACTCACGGCAAAGCGCGCGGCAACAACATCTCCGGCAACAACAAACACTCCCCTGGCAACAACAAACATGCAGGTCAGAGGCAATATAGGGCTGCTCTACTGGGCGCGAGACCAACCTCGCACGCGCACAGAGGAGACCCGTGGAAATGTCCACCCACGCAGCAACCGCACCCAGCCATTCGTCGTCCGCCCTGCCGTCCCACGACGCGACTCGAGGCGACCTCTACAGCCGCCTGAACACCGAATGGATGCAGCTGTGCGCACGACCCTCAGCAGCGGCAGAGGTGCTCACATGGTCGGTCAATCAGCCGGCCTTGAAGCAGGTGCAAGAACTCAACGACTTGGCTGGCGCCCATCGCCTCGATCGCGACGCCGTACTGCTGGCACTGTTGACCCTCCACCAGGAGGGCAGCGTTCTCGCGGGGCGAGCGCTGTTGCAGCTGATGCTCGGGAAGTTGATCTCGTTGACCCGTCACGCGCGGGTGGCCGGCTTCGATTCCTACCACGCTTACGACGAGCGTGCGGCCACCACAATCGCCACTTTCATGTCATTGATAGCCGAGTATCGCCCGTCCGGCGAGAACATTTATGCAGCACTCTTTTTGCGGACTTTGAAGAAGATCGCACACGAGAACACCTTTGCCGGTG
>NZ_JBIWCX010000058.1:0-1371 GCF_044761695.1 Lysinibacillus sp. NPDC097287 | reverse complement strand
AATTAATATTTGATAAACGCTGGAGCCGTTCTCTAATTTCCACTTTTTTTATTCCTCGCTTCTAGTTAATATCACTATACTAGCAATGTCAAGATCGCCGTACTCTACTCAAGTAAGCAGCACTTCGCGCTCGAAGCATTATAAATATCGATAAACTGCAAGATACTGTCGATAGCATTAATGCGATCCAAACATAATCTGCATTAATTCTGGGATCGTCCGCTGCGCCGCCAAGCACCCAAACTCCGCTAAAGATTAGAGCACTTGATAAGATTACTACAACTACATTCGTCAAACTCCAAAATATCATTGCCAGCGTCACGAATGAAGCGCGCCCTATTACTTCTCCAGGAAATTTCGAAAGAACCCAGGCGGAAACAATAGTTGGAGCAGTAAAAACTACAGTCGCCCAGGCCGGCAAACTACGACCCTCTGGATCGAATATCCAATCAGAGTACACCGCCGAAATCCACACTAGCGAAAGAACAAATATCGATAGAAGAAACACCAGCAATAGATTTCCAGGCGGTCGCTCGCGAAATTCAATTCGAACTGCTGGCACCAGAGTCATTCCATCTGGAGCAGTATTGTCCCTCAGGCTTCGTATACCGCGTCCATATATGTGCGCAAACTGAGACCCGTGACCGGCACAATCTAACGCGGGATTTAGGTGTTGATCAATTGTTTCGACGTCCTCCATTTTACAAATCATGGCCTTGCGGTCCGTTCGTTCCCTAATAAGCAATGTTTTAGAATCGTACAAGTACATTCCCTCAGGGACGACTAGGTCCTGATGGTAACTCGGAGTCTCGAGAGCGAGAGGCAACTTCAGGTACATTTTTCTTGGTCTAAGTCCAAGGCGAATTCGATTCCGCTCTCCAAATTGACTGCCCTGCTCAGGAAACAACTGTTTAAAACTAAGCGAGACACGATCAAATGAATCCGTCCGTGCGGGTAAGACTGTCCAGATAAGGAAAGATTGAGTGAAGTCATAAACTAAATCAATAAATTGCGTAAGCTCATTCTCGGACACATCTGTTGTACTCAAAAGATCTTCTTTCAGTATCGCGAGATAGGAATGTAGAGATCCTTCTTCGTCCAGATTTCCTAGAGCTACGGGGTGGTCGGAATTGACAGCGGTCAGCACCGAGTCCCAAGTGTTGTCATGCCCAAAGGAAACAGAAGATCCCTTGATCTGATAGTAAATCGAAGTGAGAATCAACAGAGCGAGAGACTTTGATGCGTAATACGGCAACGCACTTTTCGATACCCCGTTAACTTCTATGGTCAACCCAATAAGCCGTTCCCCTTTCTTTACATGGTGAACAATGGCCAAATCTTGGTGATTCTTCGAAATCCTGCTGTACTTCC
>NZ_JBIWCX010000057.1:0-1395 GCF_044761695.1 Lysinibacillus sp. NPDC097287 | reverse complement strand
CACTACCTCACCGGCCGCCGGCACCACCGCAGACAGGCGAAGGAAAGGTGGCTACAAGACCGCGATTTCGACCTCCGATCAGCGGTCCCCAGCATGCCGACCTCTACGACATCTTTTCGGGCCGGCATCTGCACACAAGAAGTCAAACCTGCGAAACGCCACGCTAAAAAGCGGATAGACCGCAAACGATGTCCGGGCTTGGCTGTCAGCTCTTGAGCTCGCCGACCCACAACACCTCAAACAACCCGTTACTCAAGTCGAAATATGTACGGAGAGTTCGTTTCACCGTCGATACGACGCTGAAACTCAACTTGGACTTGCTGCAGCAACTCGAGGTCGTCCCAAGCAGATGAGTGATCCTTGCTCTGTTCTCGAGAGTCAAACAACAGATTCACCCACCGGGCATTGTGGGATGACCACATCACAAAGAAGACATCCGGCCACATCACCCAGACGGTGTCTACGCCAACAATCCCGTCCAGTGGGTTCAGAAGGTGTGCCACGATAGGAGCAACGTCCATTTCAACGACGGGATAGTCAAAGGGATGGGCAATCAGAAATATGTTCTTCGAGTGCGCAACCCTCACTTTCTTGTTTAGTTGGCGGAGCGCGCGATCAATCTGATTGAGGCCTTCACCTGCCAGGACCTCGTTTACAGTCGTAACAGCTGCGGTGAACGTCGTCACCATCGGAATTTCGCCACGCCCAAGGGATTGATCAATCGTGGCGTCAAACTTTCGGTACCAAAGACCAATCGATTTCACTTCGAAGTCCGCAAACCTCTTATTCGCCAAACCCATCGACGATATGGGGCTGCGCTCCGATTTCGAATGCGAAAGATCGAAGATCAAGTCTGGTTCGCCAGCACAATCAACGCTAGTCGGCGCACAGGCTAGGAATGCAGTCGTTGAAATGGCGGCTAGGTCCTCGCCCGATCTCACTTTCAGTTTTCGAAGCACCTCGTGCGGCAACGCACGGCAGAGCTCGTCGACCGCCCACCATAAAGTTCGTTGCGGTATCACCACTACGTCACTGCCCTTTGCGCCCGGATCGAGCATGAACTTATAGTCGCACATCGCAAAGCAAAGCCCCGGGAGTTCGGGTCACTTCAATCCCGGGCTTCGGCGATAGCATCAGCGGTCACCAGCATGTCGATCTCAACAACATTGGTTCCGCCGGCATCGGTGACGCGCACGGTTACTCCGGCGAGCTTGTGTACCGTCGGTCATTGTCCGCAGAGGGGAAACCGAGATGCTGTTGTCTTCCTGGCGAGTGTGTATCACCGAGAGTCGTGTGGTCCGACCCCGGATCACGGCATACCGGAGCGCGGCGAGAGAAGCCGTCGCCACCATATCCAGCCAACGAAAATGACCAGCCAGAAGTCGATTCCTACTC
>NZ_JBIWCX010000056.1:0-1405 GCF_044761695.1 Lysinibacillus sp. NPDC097287 | reverse complement strand
ATGAGCGGCGGTAGTACGGATCAGTACGAGCCGCCCATCACATCCACCATGGCACGGCAACAGAATGAGATTGATTCACTGCGCCTTCTCGTAGCGCAGCGGAGCCTCTACGCTAAGGCAAAGAGGTGGATGGGCGGCCGATGGATAGGAATGTCAGTTATCGCGATCGCAGCACCGATTTTCGCGCTGCTCCTACCTGCCACCGCGACTGCCGGTGGTGCAATAGCTGCGTTGTGGGCGTTCTTTGGCCGCACAACATTATCTCAGAAGGAGAAAAAAGCCTCCGAAAAGGGGGCTGCCGTTCAGGAATTATTCGACTTCTCAGTCTATGCGATGCCGTCGAGCGGCCGCCGAACGTCTGCCCCTTCGCTTGAAGATATCCATATAATCGCTGGTGATGATAGTGAAGTTCGGAGGCGAGCCGACAAGGAGCGCCTCTTGGACTGGTATCCTTTTGATGTTAATCAGCTGGGGCGAATTTCGGTAGCAATCTGCCAACGAGCCAATGTAACTTATACAGATAGACTTTTGCGATCAACAGCTAATATGTGGATCTCGATTATGACCATCTGGTTCATCATGCTCGCAACAATGAGCGTCCTCCTTAATCTTGAATTTACGACAGTCCTCCTAGGAATAATATTACCCCTCCTCCCTGCGTTCTTGGATATCTACGAGTACTGGAGAAGCATTAAAAAGGCTGCACGCGATCGTCGTGAACTCAGCTACGCCATCGAGGAAAAACTAGACAACAATGCCGCCGATTTGGACAATCAAGACTTGCTGGTGTGGCAGAATGAACTCTTCAACCTAAGGCGCGTAGCTCCACAGGTACCAGATTTCATATATTGGATTAAGCGCAGGAAAAATGAAATGGCGATGAATAATTCCGCACAGCAGATTTCAAATAATATAAACAGAAACGAGGAATAGATATGGCGAAAACAGTAAATTCGGGTTTCACAATCTTTTTGAACAGTATCACACCTTCAGCTTCGGAACGCGCCAAAGCCACATCCCATCGCGCTAGCATTGAGGCTAAACTGGATGCCAAGTTTGGCATCTTCCGAATGTTCGAAACAGGGTCTTTCAAGCATGGCACCGGGGTTAGTGTTCACAGCGATGTCGATTTCTTTGTATCACTAAAATCGAATCAGCCTATTTTGAGTAGCTCGACTCTTACTGCGGTTCGAGACGCTTTAAAGGAACGCTTTCCGACTACATATATACATGCATCAAGACCTGCTGTCGTTCTCGATTTTGGTCAAGGCTACGAGCGTGTCGAAATCATACCGGCGTATTTCCAGGAAAAGCTGGTCGATGGAGCACGTTTCAGAATTCCCGGGGTCGTGGGCGAGTGGCTCGACTCAAGTCCAGAGATTCATGTCAAATACGTTAATGATTG
>NZ_JBIWCX010000055.1:0-1409 GCF_044761695.1 Lysinibacillus sp. NPDC097287 | reverse complement strand
GACACATACCGCCGGCCGGCGTTCGCGACAAACGATGCCGCCGATGCGGCGGCGTTTCTCGACAAACTCTCCGATCCCGAATCCCGACCAGAACCGTCGAACGTCGAACAGGCCCGAACCAGACTCACCGTCGTCAAGGCAGCAGTCGACGATACGGCACCACGCGAGGAACCGGACTATGCATTCGGCAGCGGAAACGAACACGAGGACCAATACGGACCGGTCCAGGATGTTCGCGCCTCTGACGTGGCACTGGGAGATCTGATGTTGATGGAGGACACCGACGAGTGGGTCGTTGTCGACACCGAACCCGAGCCCGACATCATCGAAGACTCGTTGCTCTCGTTGACCTGGCGCAGCGACACCGACGAGATGGGCGATCTTGCGATTCCGGACAGTTCGTACGTCTCGATTCGCAAGCCTGTTCAGGTACCTGAGCTGGCGTGACCTCTGTCGAGCTCGGCCGGCACCCACTGCCGTGCAGCCGAACGGCTGGCATTGATGCGGGCGCGGGCTTGGCTCTGCCCTGCCCTGCGATGCGGTGCGGTGCGGTTGCGTTGTTAAGCGGTGACCGCACCACCTCGACTTGGTCTTGGTATTCGACAAGTACTAACTGCGCTCGGAATTCCCGCGTTCTCGCTTACCGGAAGCCGTAAGACAACGTGTAAACAGCCTGTGCGCAATCGAGCCGCACCCAGGTGGGACGACGAAATTGGGATGTAGGGGCGGTCGCGACGGCCGTGCGGCTTTCTCGGTGTCGTCGTTATCGCGGAAAGTGTCTGTGACTGCCAACGGCGTCCGTGCACGCGGAGCCCTCTGTCGTCTGCTCCAGCATGCATGTCACATGCGGCCGATAGTGTCGAATCGTCGCGCCAACTCAGGCACGACGCGATCACGACGGAGCACAACGTGAGCATCTCCTTTCGCGCTATGCGCGCATTGCGCTGGTTGGCCGACAACGATCCAGCCGTTGCCCTTCCAGTACAGGTCTGCCCATATGACGATGCCCGCTTCGTGTACGACGAACTCGAAAATCTTGAATTGGTCGAAGACACCTACACCCTCGACGGCAGCTACGATTTTCATCTCACCACTGTCGGTAAGATGCGGGCCCGCAACACTGTTGAGTCGTAC
This sequence comes from Lysinibacillus sp. NPDC097287, assembly GCF_044761695.1. Classification (NCBI taxonomy): domain Bacteria; kingdom Bacillati; phylum Bacillota; class Bacilli; order Caryophanales; family Bacillaceae; genus Lysinibacillus; species Lysinibacillus sp. NPDC097287. Next base: position 275 of record NZ_JBIWCX010000055.1, on the reverse strand, counting down.
CGCGAGGAATTCGCACGCCGCCAGGTCCTGTCCTCGATCGCGCGCACCGGACACTTCACTGGCATCGTCGGCGGGCCGGACGGTGAAGACTTCACCGGCGCTCTCACTCATCAGGAAGTCGGATTGGCTCTCGATGACCTTGCGGACCGCAGGCTGATCACGGGACAGCGCAACGCCAATAACGAATTCACCTATGCCGAACTCACCCCGAAAGGCCACCGAGCCTTACGCAGTTCCTTCCCGATCGAGGATGCTGCGATGCCGGTGCCCGTCTC
>NZ_JBIWCX010000054.1:0-1450 GCF_044761695.1 Lysinibacillus sp. NPDC097287 | reverse complement strand
CATGGTGCTGGCTGCAGTACTGGGTGCGGTGATCTTCCGCGTGGCAGCGACCAAGCTGGGTGAGGCCGAAGCCGATCTCCCCATCGTGCTGGAACCTCCCGTAGATCCCGAGATCGACCACATTCGTGGACCCGAAGACGCCCAGCTGACCCTTGTAGAGTTCGTCGACTTCGAATGTGGATTCTGCGCACATGCCACCGGAGGATGGGACGACCTGCACGTCCACTTCGGCGACGATCTGCGCTACGTGGTCCGTCACCTACCGCTGGTGGACATCCATCCGCACGCACTGGTTGCCGCACATGCAGCAGAGGCCGCAGCACGGCAGCACATGTTCTGGGAATGGCTGGACTTCGTGTTCACCCGCCAGAACGCGCTCGCGCGAACCGATCTCATCGGCTATGCAGCCGAGATAGGACTCGACGTCGACCAGTTCGTCGCGGACCTCGACAGCGACGCGGTCGCCGAGCGCGTACAACGTGACATTTCCAGCGCCCAGTCCAGTGGTGCCCGAGAAACACCGACCTTTTTCGTCGAAGGCTGCCGAATAATCGGAAGCTATGACGCGCGCACCCTCACCAAAGAACTCGAGCACAGCCGCCGAGGCGCTCGCACGTCCCTGCAGTAGACGCCGGAGAGTATCGCCCTCAACGGCACCGTCCTCAACGCCCGACGACTTCGCTCGGATTCCCGATGTGATCGAGACGCTGATCGCGCGAATCAGCCGTCTTCCCCAAACCGTCACCTGCCGCACGTGGTCAGAGAACGCCGACGAAGACGAGCCAGTGGACTGCCGCACGGAATGCGGCAGCGAAGGGCGGGCCGACGAACAGCTCCAAATCCAACATCAACGACGGGGATTCATCGGCAGTGCCCACCGGGCCGGCACGGAGCGTTGTCTCGGACCGCAGACACGCACATCCTCCGGCATGAGCCCGGAAGACACACGCGACCAGATCAGCAGAAAGTTCATCGTTGATGTCTCCTCGCCGTTCCGTGCTCGTCGGAATGCGTGGCGCCGGGACTCGAGCTCGTCCTGAACGAGTGCCAACCGGATTTCGTCGCATCGAGTCCGATCCTTCTGCTCAGCGAGCCGGGCAGCTTCCTCGACCAGCTCGGAATCCGTCATTCCTCGCCTGACATCCTTCACCGCAAAACCTCTCGAATAGTTCGTTTCGGTGTGGATACCCAATTACCTGGCGATCAACAGACTCCGACCGGCAGCCCGCGACGTCGGATGGTCGCGAGGTGATCTCAGTGTCGACGCCGTCCAGGTTGCTGCAACTTCGCCTATTTAGATGGCGGAACTATCCTCGCGGCGTCCTACGGCTCGCGATCAAACCAGTCATCGACGTGCCGCAGTGATCGCTGCGGCACCCCGCGGTGCCGCCATGGCCTTCTCCGAGCACTACGACACCATGCCTCAACAGACCTACACGTGGTCGAGTTC
>NZ_JBIWCX010000053.1:0-1469 GCF_044761695.1 Lysinibacillus sp. NPDC097287 | reverse complement strand
CCGACAACCATCTCGGCAAGCAGAACGCCGACAGTGACACCGAGAACCGTGGCCGACGCGACCGTCAATGCGACATCGGCAGATGCTGGACGATGATCGTTGATCGCAATCCCTCTCACGCTGGCGATGTACTCGCAGAGATCATCACATGCCGGACAAGCGGAAGTCGGACCCGCAATGCGCAATACGGCACGAAACTGGGGCCGCCCGTTCGAGATCGCCAGCTACTACGAGGAGGTCAAACCACGTAAGGGTTCGATATGGAGCCCGCAGTATTCCGGTTTCTCTATGACTGCGCAAAAGTACTTGTACATCAGCGCGGGACGAAGCGAAACAAGGATGGGAGGGAGCGTTCGGGTATTTCACCGGCGCCATCGTGAGCGGTGTCGAACGCCTGGTCAACGAAGTGTCCGCTGTGCTTGACACGCGAGCCTGGCAAGTCGAAACGGCCACCGCCCGACTCGAAGGAACTGCGGAAGAGCCAAGCGAGGACTTCCCCGAAGCGCCGAACTCGGGTCGGTGTACGCCGACCTCTACGACCACCAATGCCAGCGCCGAGAAGTAGAAAAACAGCCCTAAGCGGCTCGCGCGAAGAATTGAGTTGCAATAGTGACTCGAACGCAGACCGCGAGAATTCGGCTGGGTGCTTATGCTCAACTCGAAACTGGTGACTTCGAACAACTCGAATGGGTCGATGACCACGACATTTCCTAATCATGGCGAGAAACCGCAACACAGTTGGAGCTCAGTCGCTTGGCAGCAGTTGTCGAGCTTGCAACGGTTTCCGAGCTTTCGACAAGCAAGAATCAGACAACTTTTATGGCAGCGCCGTAAACACCGGAAATCTCCAACGAGGCCCTATACATTCGAACGTGGCTGAGCAATCTGCGGGCAGGGTTCACCGCGGCTGAGCGGCGTATCTCCCACCCTGACTGATCTGGCGCGACGTTCATTGGCGGAACCGCGACCTTCCGCTTGCCGATCCGTCCGTCGACCACAAGCTCTAACAATGCTCCAACTCCGTGTCCTCGGGGCGTCACGTTGACGTTGCTACGGCGCGCTGCTCCCGAATTATTGCAATACAATGGAATTGACGACTACACGAACGGAGTTACCCCTGTGGCGACCAAGCGCACCCGGATTCATCTCAACCAGCGCATTCGCTGCCTCGACCGATATTTCAACCCAGGCGACATCGCAGACCTCGATACAAAGACCATCCAACTCGTCGAGGCACGGAAACAGTTCGAGATCAATCAAACTGACTCTGATTCCCACACTTACACGCAAAGTGCCAATGCAGTGAGGTTAGCTTTGCTTGCAGCCGGGGACTATAGGTACATCGAAGTCAACGGAACTCCCGTATCCCTACTCAAGCTCACCGGCATCAACCCCTCGTGGATCGGAATCACTTTAATTATGTGTGACGGATCAGAAATTCAGGTAATAAAGACAGCTGTCACGGAACT
>NZ_JBIWCX010000052.1:0-1473 GCF_044761695.1 Lysinibacillus sp. NPDC097287 | reverse complement strand
CGCCGGCACGCTTCACGACCCGTACACCGGAACCGATATCGCGTTCTCCACGTCCAATCCTTCGGCTATTCAGATCGACCATGTCGTGGCACTTTCGAGAGCCTGGGATGCGGGGGCAGCGAATTGGACTCCGCAGCAAAGGGTGAACTTCGCCAACGACACGGACGTCAACTTGCTTGCCTCCCAAGGCAAAGCAAACCAATCGAAGTCAGATCAAGGCCTCGACACCTGGCTTCCCCCCAACGCTGCATTCCACTGTGACTACGCCATCAAATATCTCACCGTGGCCGCGAAATATCACCTGATGATCACTTCCGCCGATGCCGGCGCGGCGCGCACCGCCTGCGCACAGAAATGAGGAGAAGTAGATGAGTTCTACCGATGGTGATGATCACATCCGCTTGTCGAACGAAATCCTTGAAAGCAGACGACGAACCCGCCTCAGTCGGGCAATCGCGACGATAGGTTTCGCCGCAGGCGCCGCACTCACGGGAGGCGTGGTGACCGGCGCCTGGCTCTACTTTCTCGGCTTCTTCGCGTTGATCACAGTCGGCGTGGCCGTCGGCAACGGCATCAGTGGAGCCGTCGACCGGGGAGATCCGACTCGGCTCCTTCATCCCGGTTCTGGTCAGTGCGGTAGCACTGGGAATCATCATCTACCTCGTGTTCTCCGGCCGTTTGTCCGAGATCCTGACCTTCACCACCGGTCCTATCGCCTGAACCCAAGGCGCAACGGGTGTCCTGCATTCGACTTTTACGGACTCTCGATGTTGTTCGGCTTCAATCTCGAAATCTCCGTCACGAAACGATCCCAACCTCTCGGAAAAAAGGAATTCAGCCATGACGAGCATCGACAGCACAGACACACAGGGCGCCGCGGATTCGAACCAAGAAACCTGGCTGCACCTCGAATCCGCCCTGCGGGATATTCCGGCGCCGGGCCGCTTCAAATCCCTTACCTGCAGTGAGCACGCCGCGCTCGCCGAGCGCGTGTCCATCCTTGCGTTGCAACCCGACCCGTTTGACGCCCGTGGATTTGCGTACCCCGAAGGCATCCGCGGCACCCTCCAACGCGCCGCACAGATCCACGCCGCACTCGCCGCCCTTCCACCTGATGTCCTACCCACTACGTCCTCTGAGGCGCAGTCGTGAGCAATGAATCGAGTGTTGGCGACCGAATCGCACCCTGCTCATCACTCTCGGTCGCTGCAACCGCGCTCGAAATGGGGCACCGCGTGCAATTCGCGGAGTCCCGGCGATGGTGGAGGGTGCGAGCAACATCCGGCGATGGCAGGTTCGCGATCCTTACCAGCCCCTTCAACCTCCGCAGGGTCCCGTACTACACGATCCTCGACACCGAGCGCGGCGTACGCGGCCCGGACGACAGAATCTTCTGCAGCGGTTACGAAGACGACAGCGACATCGCAGATCGGATGCGCGAGCTGATCGCCGGAGACATCCAAGTGATCCGCC
>NZ_JBIWCX010000051.1:0-1481 GCF_044761695.1 Lysinibacillus sp. NPDC097287 | reverse complement strand
CTTTTTCGTACCAAGGTACCGACTACCAGATCGATCTACGGCCGAAAAACGCCGACAAGCTCGACGCCGCATTTACGCCGTTCATTCAGTCCGCGCAAAAGCTCGGAAACGCAAAGAAAAGCGGTGCGACACAGGCACCCGCGAAGACGGGTGTCGCCTCACGGTCTCCGGAACAGTTTCAGGCTATTCGGGACTGGGCTAACAGCAACGGATATGAAGTGTCGGGTCGTGGCAGAATTAAGCGAGAGATTATCGAGGCTTTCGATTCCACACATTGAGAGTGAAGAGCTGAACCATTGAGTGCAATTTACGCTATACCTCGCCCTCGGGAACTCGACCACCAATCCTTCAACGAGTCGAGAAATCCCTACCGCAGATACGCGACGCGAGGTACGATTCCCACCAGCTAAACACTCTGGAGGAGAGCATGAACACCCAAGTATCGCCGGCGTCGATCCAATTATTTTATGAAGAGTCAAAATCAGCCCGAACACTGATTGACTCCGCCTTGGAAAAATATCGAGCAAATACCACGACGGTACTTGCGCTAGCCACGGGAGCAACTGCGTTTTTCGGACTATCATCTTCCACGAAGAATGAACTTCTGTATGTCAGCTCACTTGTGGCGTACGGAGCAGCCGTGTTCGTTGCTCTCAGCATCTATCTTCCAACGAAAAGGAAAGTCAATGTCGCATACGACACAGAATCTATCGTAAACAGCAATACAGGGCCCGCGATCCCACTAACTAAGTTTCATTGGGATTATGCACTCGGACACCAGAAAGCAGTATCGGACGGAATATCGCTCATCAGCGGATGGCGCGGACTCCGGTCTCGGTTCACCATCCTGACGTCTCTAACCGGACTGGTTGTCATTTTAGCTGGCCTCTCGATCGCTTTTCAACCCGATGCCGAAACTCCAAAACCCACTCATATAGTCATCGAAAGGATTTCATCATGAGCGAAAGCACTCAAAGTGGCGGCCGTCCCGCCAAAGCGGAAACGGATACAGTGTCAATCGACACGACGCCAAGGCTGGGAACCACGACGGGAAATCCAAACGAGAGCACGACGTTCTCGAAAAACTCGCAAGGCGGAGTCGAGATCATTTCTACGTCGACCAGAAGCAAAAGGGCGGCCAAGGAGAAATGAAACATCAAGGGTGACGCTCATCGCTGATGATTAATTCTTATTCAGGATTGAATACTTCAGCGATGAGCGCCATTCTTTATGTTGACATGCCGCACGGACAGGTGATGTCAGACATCCTTAAGAATTTCTTTCGCCAAGAGCAGAGTCGAGATAAGAAAAGAAGCGTCCTTTTCCGATATTTTGGAAACCCTCTTCTCCAGTTCGATTCTCATCTTCGCACTCACCGTATCAAGATCCGCTTGGTCGCTGTGCATCCTGAGGAAACTGTGCCAGTCACCGATCCTGATGCCTAAGACCTCGGTATTGTTGGAGTCCCTGATGAAATCATC
>NZ_JBIWCX010000050.1:0-1481 GCF_044761695.1 Lysinibacillus sp. NPDC097287 | reverse complement strand
AAAGAGGAGATGGTCTGGTGAGCCGTAGTTGGGTGTATTAAGGCTTGGACGATGGACAACACACGATACTAGGTCCACACCATCCACCTTGCCAATCTCATCTAAGGTCATCTTTAGAGTCTTGCCGGTAGTAATTGTGTTGTCGACTACGATAATTTGGGAATGCGCCACGAGTTCTTTGTCAAACCTTAGCTCCACTCCTGTACAAACTGGTACGTCGCCACTAGACATCAAGGTGACCTCGACATGCAGAACCGGTACCCTAAAGTGTTTCGCTAACTCCGCCGCGGGCACGAAAGCGCCGTACTGAATGGCAACGATATACTGAGGGGAAAACCCGTTCGCCCCTATACGCTCAGCCACGATCTTAAGCGACGCCAAATAGGCACGATACCGAATCGATCGCCAGATCCGGACAGGTTTATCGAAATTAGATGATTTAACCCTGCGGGTATTCAATTCGTCGCTAACAACGAAGTAAAACGCAGCCAAGGTTACGAGTCCAGTAAGTATCGAAAATCCCGCCAACAACGCCGATCTCCTAAGTGTTCCGTCAACCGCGCTGATCTACCTTTTAACTGCCCGCTATCCGCTTCTTTATTTCCTCTTCGCTATACAGAGATACGATTTCGACAGACGGACTCACCCCGAGAATGTAAGAAAAAGCCTCATTTTCCAATACATCATCATACTCAACAAGCTTCACGAGGAAGTCAATTCCAATGCCCGCATCGTGCAGAATTTTAACACTTTGGACTGCGGTCTCTCCAGTTTTAATAGAATTATCTACCAAAATGGTTGAGAAACAAGAATAGTTTGGAAAATCATCGAAAGTATTTAAAGGAGCAAATGGATCGACACAACTCAAGTAAACTTGACGGTGCGCGTTGGACCGCAACAGCTCCATGGCCGCAGCAGTACCAATAGGATAACCACTGTTAGCCACCGATATCAAATGAACCGGTCCTTGAATTTTAGAATCCATGACGCTTCGAAAACGGGCCGCTATCCGCGACAGCTCAGAAACCTCGATCGGTCGAGGAAGTACATGCCGAGACCCATGGTTGGCACTGACACGTCCAGCCAGCTTCATTGTGGGTACATCGTTCCTCATGCCAACCATTATAGCAGGTCAATGCCTCGCGTCTAATGTTTAGCCTAGGCCGAACCATAACCAAAACGCGGTACCGATCCTCCACCGCAAGACGGCACCCGCCGCCAGTGAGGTGTCCTTCTGAAGAAGAAAATTGTGCTTAACCGGCTCTTTGGGGTCCTCATCGTAAAACACCGCAACCCCAAGGAAATCATCTCTCGTACCAACCCGTCGCAGGATCAAAGTACCGATCCTCTGCTTTAATCGTCGGTCGGCGAACGTCAGAGCAATCTTATCCGCTTGATAGACCCCGCGGTAGACGAAAACCTTTCTCGGGCTCTGCGGTACGTTCGACCTACTGATCTCACGCTCAACCCGAACGCAGATT
>NZ_JBIWCX010000049.1:0-1507 GCF_044761695.1 Lysinibacillus sp. NPDC097287 | reverse complement strand
GATGGCGTTGTGGTAGGCGAACGCGATTTGGTAAGCGACTTTGAGGATGTTTGAGATGTGTTGTGCGGTCAGGGCTGCGGTGTGGATGTCTTGTGGGAGGTTGTAGCGGCCGAGTGCGTCGAGATTGTCGGCAAGGTCGACGAGGGAGTCGCAGGCGCGCTGCGCGTGGGCATGGACATTTGTTGCCGTGGATGTCATGAGGTCCTCTGTCTGCGATGCGGTCAGCGTGACTGGAGCTGTCGCGGATTGTGAAGCACGAAGGAAAGAACTCTATGTGACATTCAGGATGCCTCATGCATGTCACATTGGCAAGTGTGAGAAGGACATTTGGCCGAGCATTCAGGGTGGACTCGGTTCAGAATCGTTTCGCGTCCAGGTCGGACGGTAACGTCACCTGCATGGATCCGCTGGAGAAGGCCGTCGAGGCGCACAAGCGTGCAGTAGTCGCGGAGAAGGCTGCTCGGGATGCTCTGTACGGCGAGATTTGGCGCGCGCGACAGTCTGGAGTTTCGCAGGTGGAGGTTGTTCGTCGGACTGGTTATACGCGTGAACATGTGCGTCGGATTGAGCGATTGTTCGAGGGTACGTCGGATTGACTGGTCGCGGCCGTTGCTCCAGGGCGAGGATTTTACCGAGTCAGTATTGGAAATATGTCCGCTTGAATGGTCATGGATACGCGTGCGTAGAACAGTGCCAGTCGGCAGGGCACACAACGAAGAGGAAAGAATGACGGGCTATGCCGATGGTTGGGCGTTGCTGGGCGACGAGGTGAGGGCCATCATTAAGGAGTATTGGCTGGACGGGTTCCCTGTTGCGGCGACTCCGGACGAGGAATACAACCGAGGCCGTGGCCCCGGAAAACGCGTCAGCCCTATTTACGAATACGACGACGGCGGAATCGGGGCGACGCAGTGGCTCAATGTCACCCACAACGTCGCCGCGATACTGAAGTCGGACGGTGGATGGAAGGTTGGCGGCGCGTTCCACCTGTGGGTTTCCACCGGTATCGGGACGCTTCCGTACGAGGTGCCCCTGCGAAACCCAATCATGATCGACGCGGGGGATAACGTGGGCTGGAGCGAACGTAAGGAAGAAGCAATCGCCGCCGCAGAGGCAGTACTCGGTCTGCGTCGATTGGCCGAGTAGCTCACCAAAGCAAATCGAGAGACCCGATTTTCCTCAGTCCACGAGGCGAATCGGGTCTCTCGCGGCCAGAGGAGGAGACGAGCTCTCCCGGCGCCTCCTCGCGTGGGCCGCCGATGCACTCTCGCTGTTGCGGAGCCTGCGAGGCTGTCCACAAGAAGATGAACCCGACTTGAAACGAGTCCGCCAATCAGGTCAACACCAGGTCTGGCGCACTGCCCATCCGTTCGACCCCGACATCGCATTTCGGCTGATCTGCTGGTTCCCACCCGACAGCAACACCGTCGTAGTGGCACTGTTCGCGGGCGACAAATCGAGAATCGGCGACGTGTTCTACAACAGTGTCGGACCCCGAGCCGACGCC
>NZ_JBIWCX010000048.1:0-1516 GCF_044761695.1 Lysinibacillus sp. NPDC097287 | reverse complement strand
GAGGTGCAAAAGCCCGTTGGGGTCCCTTCACGTCTCGCCGACGAGGGGATGCCGACTGCCGTTGCGCCGCTGACGGATCAGCGGCAACCCGCACGGATTCGAAATGCTTGTCGATCCGCGCCATTCTTGATGTTACGTGTGGGGCCAGATACGTATTCAGCCGCAAAATGGAGAGTCCGTCGTTCAGGGAAATGGATCACATCTGTAAGGATCGGCGGCTTCGAGAGGAGGGCTTGGCTTCGAGAGAGTTGGCCAGCCTCCGAGACCGTGACCCACCCCAAAGAAGTTTCCCGGGTTCGGTGAAAAACTGCTGGGCATGTATTGGCAACGACGAACCGGACACGTTGCCGGTGACGGCGTTGCTAGAAGTAGCGCTTGAGATCCTGTAGTCGGTCGAAAATGGCTGGTGGGTAGTTGCCGTGTGGTTGGCCACACTGGTTGCATACCGCAAGGGTCAGGCCATCGGAGGTGTCAAGATCTGTGTAAGGGAAAACGCTGTAGAGAAGTACGTGCTTGACAAGTGCTGCGTAAAAATCCTTGTTTATAGGATCGATATCGGAGCTCGCAATCTTGACGAATGCTTGCTTCGCGATCTCTAAAACGCCGAGTATTTCCCTGACGCCATCCTGCTGGAGAAGCCGTTCCGAGTCGTGGAGGTCGATATTCATGCTTTCAATGTCATCAATGAACTGCCGAATAGCTCGACGTCCATGTAACTGCTCAGAGCTCAACTCTTGGGTACTAATTTTCTGGTAGTTGAACTGCTTAATATTTTCGTCCATGAATGCATAGAGTTGATGTAAGTGTGTCGCGACACGTTGCCTTACCTCTTTTTCGGCATCGGCGTCCACCTGTTTTTGCGTAAGTGCGTTGGCGCGCAATTGCGCAGTCAAAGCAAGGAATAACAGAATGATTCCTGCCAATCCTGTAATGGGATTCGAAATTCCACCGATCGTGTCGCCAACCGTTCCGTATTCCTTCAAGTATTCGAAAGGAAGTACTGGGAGGAGTGACAGGGGGACGACGATCGCAAGTAGTGCTCCGATCGTCACGACGACGACGGTCGTCCGCCAGTTTCGTTGGTGGTTATTCATTAGTTCCGTCCAGTCTAGATGGATGTCGTTTTTACGGCTGCACAGACTCCCAAATCGGGTTGGAAGAGTCGAGTTAGCCGAGAGTGTCCCAATCTGGGCTGACAAAGATTATTGCGCTAAGCATCGAGGAAAATCCGCGGGCGGCACGTATTCTTTACATGGCGGTCGGGATTTTTCTGGTCATTTCGAACCTGGAGTTTGAGATAATGCGATGAAATCGCTCGTTGAGATCGACTCGCACAGAGGTATGCTTTGGTTCACCGTTATCGCCCCTGCAAACGTAATTATATACTGTAGAGCCTAGATGGCTCGCCGTTTCTTCGACACAGTCGAGCCCGCTGAGGCTGGCGGCGGCCGTACGGCAATCGTTCAGGCAAGTAGACAAATTCGCAGTCAAGGTGAATCGGTAGAAGGAAGTTGCC
>NZ_JBIWCX010000047.1:0-1546 GCF_044761695.1 Lysinibacillus sp. NPDC097287 | reverse complement strand
CCTAGACCTGTCCAACCTTAACCGGCTTTCGGCCACAGTCCTCGATCTCGGCGTCAACAAGGCAACTCTGGCTCGACAACGCATCGCCGAACTGGACCCGTACCTGCCCGTCGACGCCTGGACCGAAGGTGTCGACGAAGCGAGCATCGACGACTTCCTCGCCGGACTGGACCTGGTGATCGAAGAGTGCGACTCCTTCGATGTGAAGGTCCTCGTTCGCGACCGGGCGAGGCAGCGGGGCATCCCGGTCATCATGGAAACCAGCGACCGCGGTCTCTTCGACGTCGAACGATTCGACCTCGAACCCGCCAGGCCACTCTTTCACGGGCTGGTCGGAGATCTCGACGCTGCCACCGTATCCGGGCTGAGCGTGCAAGAAAAAATTCCCTTCGGCTTACGCATCCTGCAGGGGGCCGAGATTTCGGCCCGCATGGCCGCCTCGGTCCTGGAAGTGGGCACCACCGTGGCCACCTGGCCTCAACTCGGCGGGGACGTTTTGCTGGGCGGGGCGTCTGTGGTCGCCGCGATCCGCCGGTTCGGTCTCGGTGAGGCTCTTCCCTCGGGGAGGGTGCGCATCGATATCGGTCAGCACCTCGATCAACTGACCGACCCACACATTCCCTCCGACTCGATCGCCTCACCGGCGACAAACGGTTCGCGTCCGATCGATCTGCGAGCACAGTACGACGCGCTCCCCGATACCGAAGCCGTCGCTTTCGCTGCCGCACGCGCTCCGTCGGGAGGTAACTCGCAACCGTGGATCATTCACACGGACGAGACTGCGCTGACTCTGCGTCTCGACGAAACCCGCTCGTCGAGTGTGGATATCGAGTACCGCGGAAGTTTCGTCGCGCTCGGTGCCGCACTGCACAACGCTCGCGTCGCCGCGGCACACCGACATATCCTCGGCGACACCGTCATCATCGGCGACGGTAAGGCGACCTCCGCGCGGATCAAGTTAACTGCCGGCACCGACATCTCGCTCACCGACCAACTACCCGGGATGCTCCATCGCAGCACACACCGCGCTCTGCCCGATCCCGGCCTGCCGCCGTGCGATCCGACGGACCTCGCACACCTGGCGGCGCGTCTGTCCTCCCCGACCGTCGCAGTCCACCTGATCCAGGACGGGGAGACGATCACACGGTTGGCCGAGAACATCAGTGCCACCGACCGCATCCGATTCCTCACCGACACTCTGCATCGAGAGATGATCTCCGAGCTACGCTGGCCACATTCGCGCGACCTCGCCAGTGGTATCGAGGTTTCCAGCTTGGGTATCCCTACTTCAGAACTCGCCGCCCTCGAACTCCTCCGCCGCCCCGACGTGATGGAACAACTGAACAACTGGGATGCCGGGCAAGCGCTCCGAGCACAGACCCGCACCCGCCTGGCCTCCAGCGACGCCGTCGCCGTCATCACTCAGCAGGGAACCGCCGCCGCAGACTACATCCGCAGCGGAGCACGCGCCGAAGAGTTCTGGATACGCGCCCAATCGCTCGGCTACTCCTTACACCCCCTCACACCCGTGTCTCTCTACGCCACC
>NZ_JBIWCX010000046.1:0-1582 GCF_044761695.1 Lysinibacillus sp. NPDC097287 | reverse complement strand
ACACCGGGAAGTCGTGCGTCTCGTGTTGCCCCGGCGGGAGGCGCCCGCCGCCACCGTTGCTGTGCCCGGCGCCGAACCCCCTGCTGATCACGCTCATATCCGCTCCTCGGATCTCGTTTGCTTGGTGGATCGTGGGAGAACCTCTCCGAGCTGGTCGAGCAACTCTCAGAGGAAACCTCGTACAGACCACATGACGAAACGTGACTCAATCTGCGTAACCTCCTCCCGCAAGGCGCGACCATATTCGATTGTGGAGAGTCGAAGATTACTGCACTTTGGACCCCTGAGTCCATTCCTTGAGGGTCGCGTTGGGGGTGGCCACCGGCAATCTGAGGGAGGACCGCTCGAAATTGCATCCGCGAGAGCGTCTTACGTCGTTGCCGGCCACGTCTACGGTTTCTGGGAATGCTGCCGTTGCTTCGGGTGCCTGGACGGTGATGGTCCGTGCGGTGTAGGTATCATCACTGATCAATCCTCAGAGCTATCCACGACAGCCCGCCATCCCCATTGTACCGGTTGGTACGCAGCTGGGCTCGCTTTTTACCCGATTCGCTGCATCCGGCTCCTGTTACCGCAAGCTGCCGCTGTTGATCGACTCGTCCATTTGAAACCGCTGGCTACATGCCACGACTACGTAACGCCCGGCAAGGAGGCCCTCCCTATGTCCCACCACTTCGACACCCCCACTGCCCGAGAAGACCCCCGCCTCGACCTGTGTGACTTCTACCTTTTCGCCGGCACCGAGGACACGACGGTGATGGCGATGACCATCAATCCCACTGCCGACGCGGACACGGTCGCACCGTTTCGAGACGAAGCTCTCTATGTCTTCCGAATCGACACCGATGGCGATCGACGCGAGGACGTCGCGATCAAATTTCGCGCCGGCGAAGTCGTCCACGTCTCCACCGATAAGGGTGAGGCTCACGCACAGCGCATCGAAGTTCGCTACGCCACAGGGGAAGACGCCACCAGCGGGGCAGGCGGTGAGGTCATCGCAGTCGGTACGACGGGTTCGACGATCCTGGGCAGCGACGGCGTTCGGGTATTCGCCGGCGTCGTCCAGGACGTCTTCGGTGGCGACGCTGCCGCGCTCGCGAAGTTCCAAGCCGCATTCGCTCGTGGCACCTATGAACCCGAGGCGTTCGACAGCCAGGTGAACTTTTTCGCCGGCAGAACGGTGGGGGCGATTGTCCTGGAGGTGCCCAATTCCATGCTGAGAACGTCAGGCTTGCTGCATGCATGGCCCACCGTCTCCCTGATAGGTCACGCACCCGAACAACAGGTGGCGCGCTGGGGCTTGCCGTTGTTCAGCCACCTTTTTCTCAGCGATGATGAGTTACGTGAGGCTTTCAACCGAAGCGCCACCTCGGCAGATGACTCGGCATTCGTGGCCAGCGCGCAAGCCACCGTGGCGAAGTACGTCGAACTCGCCGGTACATCGGCCGACCCTCAAGCGTACGCCCGCCGAGTCACAGAGATGTTCGGTCCGATGGTGCTTCCCTTCGTTGTCGGCAGCACCGCGTCGTTCGACTACACAGGCTTTAACGGTCGCGCGCTCGCCGACAACGTCATGGACAAT
>NZ_JBIWCX010000045.1:0-1597 GCF_044761695.1 Lysinibacillus sp. NPDC097287 | reverse complement strand
AAACCTACCCTCGATATCCGACACAAACATGCATTCACCTGCGTGTATGTCCCCGCCGCACCCGGTGCCGGGGACATACACGCAGGTTGTGATTGTCTATAGACAGGAACCATCAGGGAACGCGGCAGATGAGGCGAAACAATGATAAAAGCCAGTAGTACCGTCCAAACCGGAAACATTGGGGAATTAGCCATCGGCTACCAGTTCACGAAATTGAATTGGCACGTAGCCCCCAACCCTGCCGGCGAAGTCGGTACAGATGTCTTTCTGCAGCCGCGGACGGCAACAGGCATTGATTCTGGTGCACTCATCGCTGGTCAGGTGAAGAACGGGGACACGTGGTTCGATTATCCGGAATTCGATGCGGACGGAAAACTTGTTGGATGGTGGTTCCGTGATACCAACAGTGAGCATTTGAAGTATTGGCTCGAATACTCTGTGCCGTTCATCCTGTTCCTGCATGAGGAGTCCACCGAAAAATCGTATTGGGTTCATGTGACACAGGATTCAGTTAAAAGTACCGGCAAAGGTGCCAAGATTCTGGTCCGCGTTGATTCAACTGTCGACAAACACCACATAGGAGACCTCCTGGAAATCGCGACCAAAGGCCGAATCCACTCACAATGGGAAGGGACTGCGTGGGGTAGTGCAGATGTGTTGTCGACTGATCGTTACCGCTATGCGATGTTGACGCCGCGCCTGGTGGCCCCCCACCCGAACTCGCCAGTGACGAAACTGGAACCCCACGAAGCCATCGCATTGTTGATCAAAATGCGGCTGAGGCACCTGACACCGCGCACGGCGGTTGACGCGCTGGCCAAAAGTACTAAGGATCCGGCACCGGACCTCGCGGAATGCCGAAGCTCGACCACGTGGGGGTGGCGATTTTATGCTGCAGCGCACGACATTCTGGGCGGTGACGCCAACATTGACGCGCTCGAAAAACTGGTCAAGGACGCCAAGGCGCCATCGGAACGGGCTGCAGCCGCAGTGTTCGCCTGTGCTCTTTCCGTCGAAGACGGAAACCCACAAGGCGGATTGGACGTCGTAGACGGCGCTCTGACCCATAGCGATTACAGCGACGTCGATCGGGCGTGGCTCCTCCTGCACAGAGGCCGTTGTCTAGCCGAGCTCGGCGATCTCGCAAATGCACGTCTCTGTGCCGTCGACGTCCAAAAAATTCGAAATGTAGCGGTAGATGACCCAACCGCTATGGCAATCACAGGATCGGGCACTGATCTCATCTTCAGACTCAACCCATGGTCGACGGACAGCAAGGAAGTTATCGGTGTTGAGGAAGTGATCAAGGGCCGTGACACCCTCGCGTCGTGGTGGAGTCGGCAGGAGGTAGCGGACGGCCTGGAGATTCAGTTCACCGACCAGTTCCAAGTATGGGTGGGTAATTCCGAGGGCCCAGAACTGGATCCGACCAGCTTGAGGCTCCGGTCGGCGACGCTGCTTGCCGGGATCGCTGCGGATCATTCATCCTGGCGAAGATCGCACACACTCTTGGCCCAGTACACGCTCATGAACGACAGCTCAGCTGAGGAGATCGCTAAATCGCTGGCTGCGCTGAGGCACGCAGGTGAACACAAGC
>NZ_JBIWCX010000044.1:0-1599 GCF_044761695.1 Lysinibacillus sp. NPDC097287 | reverse complement strand
CAGGATCGCTTTTCCGCCGGCGGTGCAGTGGGCGGGGGCGTGACCCCCGACACGCGACGGGATTGCAGCGGCGAAACGTCCGCCGACTTTGTCGCGATCGACGACGTCGGGGCCGTCGAGGACGGTCAGATGCACGACCATACCGGTCTGCTGGTGCAATTCGTGCAGAAACGGTGCGGCCGCTTCACGAAGCGAGCTGCGCCTCTCGCCGTCGCCGTCCCCCGGAGAGCGCGGCGACCGAGGCAGTATCCGAAGGAGGCGTGCTCGACCCATCCGAAGGTGGTGAGCTGATCGAGAATGCGGTGGACAGTGGAGCGAGGTAATCGAGTACGGCATGCAACCTGTTCGAGCGTGATCCGAGCTCCTCGGCCGCCGAAGGCGTCGAGAATCAACGTCAGTCGCTCGATCATCGAGGGTGGCAGGTCCTTGCCCGACTTCATCTCTGTCGAGACGCCCGGCGTTGTGCCATTCTGGTCAGCGATGCCCATGAAGCCCCTTCCGAAATTTACTAGAATTCATTCTATCTCCTGTGTTCCCCACCCAGTCGGTGGCTCGCTTGCAGAATGCGACGGTAAGCGCAGCAGACACATACATCGCGTCACAGACTTACCGGTGTCATCGGTGCGCGGGATGCGTTGCCTGCCAGTAGGAATGCGCGTTCGAAGAATTGGCCTATGGTCGATTTCGTGAGCACTGTGCCCGTCGTCGGCACCGAACTCGGACGCGACTGCCTTCAATGTAGATGTCCACTGTTTATTACCGTGCTCGAGTTCTACGCCGGTTCACCACCTGAACTGACCGACCGCCGGGAAAGTTTCGTTGATTGCCGCAGCGGATGCAGGGGCGTTATCGAACAGCCGGTCGGTATCGACATCAGCCGTTGACCGATACCACGATCTCGCCACTTCGCGGGGAGTGATCACCAACGTCTATCCGCGTCGCAACCGCTGCAGAATGGCATCGAGTTACGGGCGTGAGGCTTCGCACCGCCGGCGTGATCGAGATGAACATTCTCGGCCCCCCACCCACCCGCGCCAGCCTGGAACGAGGGCCGAACACTACCCTTCTCCGTTACTTGTCAGGAACGCGGCAATGTACTTGTACTGACGCACGGCAGAATGACGCTCATCTGGTGCAGCAGGCGACTCTGGACGACAAGGCCAGCATCAGGGAGTGCTGCCCGTCGCCTTGATCGGTTTCTGCTGGGCCTCGTTGTGCCTGCTCGACAAATACGGCGGGCTGTTCATGTTTGGAGAACAAGGCACCAGGGCATGGAGGATGTTGACCCGCCGGTTGAGTCCCCCACTCCGTCCCGGCGGGTCTTCGATCTGCGTGTCGGAGTTGTCGCCGGTTCTGACACGCACGGTCCACCGACCGATGTTCACACCTGATGTCGGTGGACCGCCCGAACTTCGCGCTCGTCGCCGACACGGCGGGCGCGTGCCCGCCCACCGAGACTCTGCTCGTGCTCAGTGTCGGTGGGCCCTTGACTACGTCCTTCCTCCATGTTCGCCAGGCACCGACCGGCCTCCTGGCCGGGCCAGGTCGGCGCTTAACGCCACCTCACTACATCTGGTTTCAATTTGGCCTATAATCTAT
>NZ_JBIWCX010000043.1:0-1628 GCF_044761695.1 Lysinibacillus sp. NPDC097287 | reverse complement strand
CTGGAGCAGGTTGCCCGCATGTGCCGCGCCTCCGCTCAGCATCCGTTAGACCCCCAGGGTTGGATATCGGCATACCAATCCACTGCAGTGCTGGTAGAAGACCCGGCGGTGGTCTCAGCGGACGCGCTGCACCTCGCACTTTCTGCCGTCAACGACATCGCGCTGGAAGCGACGGACACTTCGCACCCCGATTTCTCTGTCGCCGTCACGCTGGCATTCGAGGCACTGACATCGGCAGTGGACGTCGACCGCGAGGTGTCCAAAAGTTGGATTTTGACTGCAATCGGAGAATGGGTTACGAGGACAGAGTCAGCTCAGGCGGGCCTCCGATCGGCACAATCGTGCACCAATGCTGACAATAGGCAGATTGCCAACGCCTCCGTTGTTTCTGCAGGATGCAGCGAGAAGCCACTGCTGAAAGTGAGAGGGAATGCGTGAAACCATCGTCCAATCAGAGCCGTTGAGTCCAGGTCATATTCATTCGCCCAGCCCGTCCGACGTCGGGCGCGCGGGCAAAGGAAAGCTACGGCAAAAACGGTCGGAGATTACTCGCGAGAAAATCGTCGACGCTGCTGCCCGCCAATTCGATGCTTGCGGATTCGCCGCGGCAAGCATCAACGCCATCATTGAAAACGGGAACGTCACCAAAGGTGCACTATACTTTCACTTTCCCTCCAAAGAAGAACTGGCACAACAGGTTATCGAACGATGGTCCGCTATGGTGGATGAGGAGTATGCGGCTCTCGGAGAACCTGGCGATGGTTCCCCCTGCCGCCAGTTGGTGCGGTTCTGCAGCGAGGTGGCGCACCGCATCGATGCCGACCCTGGTCTGCGTGCTGGGTTGCTTCTCACTGTAGAACCCTCCCTCGCTGAGGGGAAGAGCGCATACCGGAAGTGGCGTAACAGTATTGATGAATTGGTTGTCCGCTCCATCGAGGCTGGCGAGATAAGGGCCGGCGGCGCAAGCCACCGATTGTCCGATCAGGTGTGCGCGACGTTCATCGGCGGCGCCCAAATCCAGTCGATTGACGTCAGCTCCCCGAATTTGCAAACACGGGTAGCGGACGTGTTTGAAGGACTGCCCGGCAACCCGGACTAGCCGAACTGCATCACCTACGAAAGACGTTCCAATGCAACGTATTTCTAGGGTACGCATCAGGAACTCAAGGAACTGTCGTATCCACGTTCGCACATGAGCAGGATCGAATCCGCGGTCACAATCCGCCTTGCGGAACACCAGGAAGCGTCAGGTATTGAAATGGCACATTCGGACTCGTCAGCATCGTTCCACGACAGGGAAGTCCAAGATCTCGGCTTCGTCGGCCCCGATCGCTACGATTTGGTGCGCATTCTCAGCGGCGGAGGCCCTTCAAGCGATCGCGATTCCTACTTACTCGAGGAATACGAGCGCCGCGACGCTTTAGCCCAGAAGTGGTATTACGAAGATAAGGCTGCGGGCATGAGACGCAATCTCACGGCTCTCGTCGTCCTCGGAGCCTTCCTGATCGTGGCGTCGTTCCTGCTTCCCTATCTCTTCTAAACAGCCGCCCCGCACCCGTGGTGCACGAGGTCATTCAAGGTACAGCCCGTCTCTCGCTGGTCGGGTTCCCCATCGGGACGCCGCACCG
>NZ_JBIWCX010000042.1:0-1714 GCF_044761695.1 Lysinibacillus sp. NPDC097287 | reverse complement strand
TCCTTGAGCCTCTTCTGCATTTCGTCCACGTCTGCGATGTCGCTGTAGCGGCCACCTGTGGTGGATGCGATGCATTCGAGTTCGGTGCGACCTTGTCCCGACAGCTGGAAGCCCAGCGCCTCGACTGTGACGTCGAACCCTTCGGCGACGATCTGTTTCGCCGTGTCGCACGGAGCCTGGCCACAGTTGCTTTCGCCGTCCGAGATGAGGACCACGGTGGCAGTGGTGATGCCGTTGGCCTTCAGCGAATCGACCGACGCACGAAGAGCCGGACCTGTCGGTGTCCCGCCGTCCGCTTTCAGACCGGACACCTGGGCCATCAGCGTGTCGGTGTCCTTGCGCACACCTCCGTCTGCGCCGGCAAGAAATGACCCGGGATCGCAGTTGCTGCCGGCTGTCGGGTACGTCCAGAGGCCCAGCGGTGTGCTCGAGGAAGCCGTGTCCCCGACGATCCTGCTCAGGCTCTGCTTAGCGCCGGTCAGCTTGTTCTTGCCGTTCGCGTCGTTGTCGTTCATCGAACCGGACAAGTCCATGACCATAAGCAGGGCCGCCGGTGCGGCGGACACCGCACGGGTGGGTGGAGTGGTCGGTGTCTGTGCCGCAGACGAAACGGGCAGCAGGCAAGCCGACACGAGGATCACGAGCAATGCACCGAGTCTCGGCCACCAGTTGGCCATCAGTTGTCCTCGGTGAGATCTACGATGGCCTGCTGGCTGCCGAGAATGGTCGGGTCGGCGAGGACGGCTTCGGTGTCTCTCGACGATCCGCTGTCGGTGAGCGCGGTCGCGACGACGGTTAGTTGCAGTGCCCCCGAGACACGTGCGTAGAGGTCTGCGGGCTGGCCGTAGCCAGCGTCGACGGCCGCGACCGGTGTGCCGTCTGCGAACACCTCGACGCGGACCCTGGTGCCGGGCATGGAATCGGTGGGAACCCCGACCGTGGCGCGCATCTCGTCGACCGCGTGGGCCAGATTCCACACCGACTTGCGCGGCTTGGCAGTGCCAGGTTTGTTCGCGGTGCAGGTCACCGAGTTCTCATATTTCTTGCCGTCCATCGACTCCGACCCGGTACCGCACCCGCTCTCCATGGCGTCGAGCTTCGAAGGGTAGGCGGATCCGGGGGACTGAGCGACAGTGAGGGTAACCGCGTCGGGAATCGGTGCACCGACTGGTGGATCCACGTCGAGCGCACCGTCTCGGACCGCGTCCGGTTGGTAGCGGCTCTTCACGATCACCTGCGCACCGAGTTCCTGCAGTTCCGAGATCACCTCCGTAGCCGAGCGGTTCTCGATGACGGGCACCTGGGCCGACGTCGAAACAACCAGCGTCACCTTCGCCGTATCGGAACTGCCGAACGGTGGTGTCTGCTCGATGACGATGCCCGGACGTCCGGCGGCCGCGCGGGTGGTCACCTCGACACGGTCGACCGGGATTCCGCTGTCAGCGAGGATTTGCTTCGATGCGTCGGAGCCGAGACTGCGCAGGTCAGGCATGGCACCCGATGCGATATCGGCAGCAAAATCGTCGAGGGTGCCGTCGTCGGGACGGGCAGCGGTACTCGATTCCTGGCGAGCTACCAGTTCGTTCTGCAGCCACCATCCGGAGGCGAGTCCGGAGCCAAACAGCGCCAGCGCCGTGAACAAGCTGGCGAGCACCTTCCTGCGGGTGCCCCAGCCGTCGTACCAAGGTCGGGTCGACGCCAGCGATGGTGTCGG
>NZ_JBIWCX010000041.1:0-1909 GCF_044761695.1 Lysinibacillus sp. NPDC097287 | reverse complement strand
TTAGCGCCGATGGTAGTTGGGGGCTTCCCCCTGTGAGAGTAGGACGTCGCTAGGCACATGAAAAACAGTCAACTATATGTTGGCTGTTTTTTTATTGTTTTAAAAAATATAGGTATTCTAATTAAGTTTTTTGAAAATACCTGATAATGTGAAAAATACTAAGATGAGAATAGAAGATGCTTGAGTCAAACTTAAGTAAAGAAAGATTTTAATGGAATTAATTGCATAACTCCTTCCCAGAATACTACTTCTCGAATTTTATATAGAGATTAGTTTACAATTTTAAAATAACCAATAAACATAGTTGTCTAATATGCATACAATCGGTACACGTATTGAGAGTAACTTAGGCTATGAAATTATAGTTACATACGGAATGTATTTGAGGGGAAATAAAGAACTGCAAGTGCACCTTAGAACTTAACAAAAAATGAAATCTACTCTGCGCATTAAGTGGCAAGAGTGAAATTGCTTTAAGAAATGATAAAAAGGGTTAATTAAAAATGAGAGTTTTAAATTGTCGGTTGTTGGATAATAATGGATGATCTTTAGTGCTGAAATTTTTCTTAAGTTCTAATTCCCTTCAAATTTTCTTATATTATAAAGATTATTCGAAAAAAGGAGAGGGAATTTTGTGGATTGATGGGGTTTTTTCTGGTGGCGGTTTAAAGGGTTTTGCATTGGTTGGTGCATGTCAAGTATTAGAAAGTCAAAATTTCCGCTTTAAGAGAGTTGCTGGGACTAGTGCCGGTGCAATATTGGCTGCTTTTATAGCTGCAGGTTACAGTGGTCAAGAAATTGAGAAAATGCTGGAGGAATTAGATGTATCTACATTACTTGATCCCAGAAAAACTATATTACCTTTGCCGTTTATGAAATGGGTAAATGTTTATCGTCATTTAGGTTTATATAGAGGAAAGTCACTAGAAAAATGGTTTCACAAAAAATTAGCGGCAAAAGGTGTTTATACATTTTCTGATTTACCAAAGGGTTCTTTAAAATTGGTTGCATCAGATTTAACAAACGGGAAAATGATTGTATTGCCAGATGACTTGGATGATTATCAAATAAACGCAAGTACTTTTTCTGTAGCTTGTGCTCTACGCATGAGTTGTGGTATTCCTTTCTTCTTTGAACCAGTAACTTTAAAGACTGGCAAAGGAGAATCTATAGTTGTCGATGGTGGTGTATTAAGTAATTTCCCCCTTTGGATTTTTGATGATACTAACGGTAGAAAAACACGCCCAACTATAGGGCTTAAACTAAGTCATCGAAGAGAAGAACAGTGTCCTCAAAAAATAGATAATGGATTAAATTTATTTGAAGCATTATTTGCTACTATGAAAGAAGCTCATGATGAGCGGTATATTTCTAGACGCCATGAAAAAGATATTATATTTATTCCAGTAGAGGATTATAGTGCTACTCAATTTGATCTTAATGAAGAAACCAAAGAAACTTTAATGGAGATAGGGAGGAACCGTACGATTGAATTTTTAAAAACATGGCCTAAATATAGAATATAAATATGGATAATAGACACTTGTAGTAAGTGTGATTATTGAATAGTACTTGGTTTATATAAACTAATAAAAATATAATATAAAACTATTGACGATGTATACTATAGATGTTATTATATAAAAGTTGCTGTTACAACACACGGTTGCAACGAAACAATAAAAAATAACTTGTTGACAAGGCTATGTTAACATGTTATGATATAAAAGTTGCTGAAACGAAGCGACAACAACATGAACCTTGAAAACTGAACAAGCAAAACGTAATCAATAACGTTTCTAGTAACTAACTCCGTTAGTGAATGAAACACAAGTAATAAATAGATATCAACTTTTTAGTTGATACGCTAGCAAAGCTAATGAGCTTTCAAACTACTTTTATGGAGAGT
>NZ_JBIWCX010000040.1:0-1965 GCF_044761695.1 Lysinibacillus sp. NPDC097287 | reverse complement strand
GATTCGGCGATCTGCAACTATCCGAATATGAATCACTCGAACGGGTGAGCCGCCTGGCACAAGGCATCGCGGAGTACGGTCACGCCTTTGTCGCATGGGCCGACTTACACATCGACGACGATTCCCAGTGGGACCGTTTCGAAGAAGCCTACTTCGGCTACTACGACTCACTCGATGACTACGCCGAACAGCTTGCCGACGACCTCGGCTACACGAAGTTACTCAGCGACACAATCCCTGAGTATCTGAAGCCCTACACAAGCTTTGACTCGGAGCAATTCGGTCGCGATATCCACGACGGCGGCGATATTTCGATCTCAGACGCACCGCATGGCGGAATTTGGATATTCGACGGACGGATGTAGCGAAGCCTTACCGGAATCGCGCAATGGACGGCAGCAATAAGTGTTGTAGAAATAACCAACCCATTGAACGAATTGAACGAAAGAATTAGAATAGGAATGAAAAGGAACCCTATTCATGAATCAAGAGCAATCCCGAAAACTCGCTCGAATGCTGCGCTCACGTCGAGAAGAACTCGGCCTATCCGCCAGCCAATTAGCCAGGCGGGCCAACGTCGCTGTAGGCACCGTCACCCGCATTGAGCTCGCGCAGATCCCTGCACCGAAGGTCGAAAGCCTTCGCTCAATCGCGGATGCGCTCGACTTGCCGATCACCGACCTTCTTGCGACAGCGGCACTCCTTCGCGACGACGAATTGCCAACAATGCCGGTCTATCTCAAATTGAAGTATCGCGACATGTCACCCGAAACCCTCGCAGAAATCAACCGCTACGTCGAGAGCATCATGTCCCGGCACGAGCATGCAGCCGCCGGACCAACTGGCGGCGAAGACGAATAAAGAACCACCACAAACACATTCAAACAAACCTATCCGCGGGAAGGAGGACCACCGCATGCCCCACAGCCCTGACTCGACAGTTCACCACAGCATTCTGACCAAACTTCGCGCACTCGTCCCCCACCGGCACCTGTCAATCGAAGAGGCACTACGGATCGCCGAACTTCAAGCAACTCACTTGCTGGCCCTGCAACACATCGACGAAGCACCTGTGCCGTCTGAGGTCATTACAGAATTGCCGAAGCTGCGAGTCGAGTACGCCAACACCCCTGTGTCTGGAGCGTGCTTCTGGGACGGCCACGACTGGGTCATCGAGCTCAACCCCCGGCAGACACACACGAGGCGACGCTTCATACTTGCCCACGAGTACAAACACATCATCGATCATGGCCTCGCGGGATTCCTGTACCCACCCCAAATCTGTAGCCACGGACTCGATCACGCCGAGTACGCGGCCGACTACTTCGCCGGCTGCCTCCTCGTCCACAAAACACAACTCAAAAGAGCGTTCGCACACGGAATTCAGAGCCTTCACGACCTTGCCCGTCATTTCGACGTGACCGAACGCGCGATTGCGACTCGCCTGAAACAAACCGGCCTCAGCGATCCAACCCCGCGGTGCTTGGGCCGGCATCACCAACAACATAATTCAGCTGAAAGGAATCTCATATGAGAAATCTGTCGCCCGACAGCCGAGCCGTCCTCTATCTCCGCGTCTCGACGAAGGACCAAGCGCAACGAGGCGGAGAGCTTGAAGGGTTCTCGATACCCGCCCAGCGAGAGGCATGCCGCAGGAAGGCCGAATCGATGGGCGCAACCGTCATCTCCGAATTCGTCGATGCGGGAGAGTCTGCACGGTCCACCGACCGGCCCGAGCTACAGCGGATGCTCCTAATGCTGAGCTCCGAGGCAGTCGATTTCGTCATCGTTCACAAAGTCGACCGTCTCGCGCGCAACCGAGTGGACGACGTCGAAATCAACGTAGCCATCCAAAAGACTGGTGCTCGCCTTGTCTCCGTTACCGAGAACATCGACGAAACGCCGAGTGGCATGCTCATGCACGGAATCATGAGCTCGATCGCCGAGTTCTACAGCCGGAATCTG
>NZ_JBIWCX010000039.1:0-1983 GCF_044761695.1 Lysinibacillus sp. NPDC097287 | reverse complement strand
ACTGCTCTCTCTCGTAGATCTGGCGCATTACCTGGCCCGATCACAACCTTCACAATGGCGTCACGGGGAAAACCGATCTCGATGTACGGAACCACGCCTCCAGTACCGTAGCTTCCCTGCCGGAAATTCAGTCGCGCGGACGCCTCTGCGAACATAGCGATAAGTCGCCATTCTTTCTCAGCTTGGAATGATTCATCTTTCAGAGTCATGCACAACCGACCGGCGGCGTTGAACATCTCCGTGACAAAGTTGAAGTAGTTAACCGCAGCTTGCTTTTCAGAAATACGTGAACGTAGGAAGTTTTGAACCCAATTCAAGTTTTCGGCCCGCGCCTCGTCACCATAGAAGATGGGTCGCGGCCCAGGGATCGGAGCATCAACCCAACCTCTTCCGTCCGGTTCCATTCGGTTTCCTGCTTTGTAATCCCAGCATTGGTAGGTCAGCTCCGCTAGCTTCGCCCGATCGAAACCTACGGCGAAACCATCACCACCTGCATATCCACGCCACTGCCCGAGCGAGTCACGTTCGGTAGTAAAGCAAGTGACATACCCGTTCGCCCATTTCCAATCGTATGGCATCTGCGGCTGTGACTCGTCTACGAGAGCCGCAAGCGACCAGGCGGCGGCTCGAAGTGCATGTTTCTTTGGTCCAAGGTACGACGGATCTCGATGGTCGGGCCCCTCGGTCGTGAAGAAGTCACCACACTCCCTCCGCTCTTCCTCTGTAAGGTCAGGTAGTTCCTGAGCCAAGGAGTGAAAGATCTCGGCCATCAACCCGGCACTGTATTTGAGTTCCTGAGCATCATTTAGATACTTTATATCGGTTCCCCAGAGCTTTTGACTTTTGATGATGCCGGAGAATCCTCCGAAGTTTGTGTAGTGATAGAGGATGTCATTCTCGTCGGTCACGATTTTGATAGTACTGCAGTCACCTGACAACTTTTTGCAGGAGGATCCCACTAACACTCACGCCCCCTCGTTCCAATCCAGTCAACAGGCTTGCAAAAAAAGCCGCCCTGAGCAGCGCGGAACTTAGCATCGACGGGCCTTGACCCCGCGGGTTGGACACGCTTGATCCTGGTCTCAGACCAGGGAAAGCGAGAAGATCTAACCCGATGGCAAAGAAAAATTACTCCGAAGAGTTCCGCCGCGACGCAGTCGAGCTGTACCGCGACACCGGCGGCGCGACCGTAGCCGGGATCGCCGCCGATCTCGGCGTATCCCACGGCTCCCTGACCACATGGCTGAGAAATGCGGGTATCCCGATCCGCAGACCCGCCGCCACCGCTCCGGGGCCCGGCACCGGCGAGACACCCGAGCAGGAAGCCGCCAGGCTCCGCGCCGAGGTCGCACACCTACGCGCGGAGAAAACCAAGCTCGAAACTGAGCGAGACATCCTGCGGTCGGCGGCAAAATATTTCGCCGGAGAGACGAACTGGTGAACCGCTTCCAGTTCGTTGCAGACCACTCCGACACCTACCCGGTGAAGCGGTTGTGCCAGGTCATCGATATCGCCCGCTCGTCGTACTACGCATGGATCAACGCCGCCGAGAAACGAGCCGCCCGGGCCGCAGCCGACGCTGAACTCGCCGACAAGATCCGCGCCGTCCACACGGTGGGACAACACCTACGGGCGGCCCCGGATCACCGCCGAGATCAATCACGGACAACCCGCCGACCAGCGGATCAATCACAAACGGATCGCACGGATCATGCGCGCCAACAACATCGAGGGCCTGCGACTGCGCCGAAAACACCGCACCACCATCGCCGAACCAGCCGACACTCCGTCGCCGGACCTGCTCAACCGTGATTTCACCGCGATCGCACCGAATACCCGATACGTCGGTGACATCACGTATCTGCCATGCGGGGACAATGAGTTCTTGTATTTGGCCACGGTGATCGACTGCTTCTCCCGCCGCCTGGTGGGCTGGTCGATCGCCGAGCACATGCGTACCGAACTCGTCGAAGATGCCTTAGG
>NZ_JBIWCX010000038.1:0-2002 GCF_044761695.1 Lysinibacillus sp. NPDC097287 | reverse complement strand
ACTTGCTCAGCCGCCTCAAGGTGCTACTCGAGCAGGGCGGTAAGGGAGTGAAGCTTGCCGGCGAGCCGGACGCCCAGAGCCGGCAAAGGGCACGGGACCTCAAGTAGGGGCGGTAGGCAGAGAAATGCCGTGACCCGTCCCCCGGCGCCATACTCTCGGGGTTGGGTCGATAATCTGGCGGAATCCGACCCTACGTCGGGTAGTGAGCGATCGCACCGCAAACACGCCGAACGTTCTCCGACGATCGAGCACGGCATAGTCGAACGCATCCCGGAGAGCAGTCCCAGTGGTCTTCGAAAACGAGTTCCCCAGTCAGGAGCAGATACTCGTCCCTACCACTCCAGACCGTTCACCTTTCAGCGTCGGGGAACCGGTCTATAGCAGTACGTTTCGGTCAATCAGCGCCCGCAGTGATCTCTGGAAGTTTCTCTGCGCGGCGCAAACGTTCCGCCATGTCGACGACCAGCCCTGTGGACGACTCGGAAAGGCCGACCACTGCAGCCAACAGTTGCCGCAACGCCCCCTGTTCGAGACAGTCGATGACAACCGACGGTTCCGCCCCCTCACTGTCGACCGGCAGATAAAAATACTTGTCATCGACGCCGAAGAAATTAGCAAGCACAGCGACCACATCCGGAGAAGGGTTCGTCCGCCTACTTCGACGTAACTGAGACAGATAAGGGCGGGAGAGGCGAGAGCCACTCGCGGCGAGACCGTCCGCCACCACAGCTTGCGTGACCGGACGACCGAATCGCGGCGAATCCTCGAACAACATATTCAACCGATCAGCGAACATACGATCCTCACGTCGAAAAACCTAGACAGTATCGATTTCAGAACGATGATCACATGTCGCCGCCGGTAAGAGGAGCGCTCGGACTCAGCAGCTCGTATCCTTCCCGCGCATGCAGCGGTTCCCTCGCCGCTATCGCGGTTAACCCTGCCGTTTTCTGCTTCCGACTCCCGTGCGCCCCTGTCAAGCAACGTTGAAAATAAGGACACATTGCAGCACAACACCATTACCGCCAATAGTTCGCTGTCGTGCCGACAAAACGGAAACATTGTCGCAGGCTCGGCACAGAAATTTCCAGCGGCAGCCCCGGCCGAAGCATTGAAAGTCGCCCACATCAACCACGACGACAACGAAACTGAGGCCGGTCTGTCGCTACTATCGACCCTCGACATTATCACCGCAGACGCCCACGTCTTCCTCGTTCCCGCCCCTCGGCCTGCTCCTGCGCATTGCGCGGCACCTCGACGCCGCCGCAGCATCCTTCTTGCGTGGCGCGAACCTCTCCGACGGACTCGACAAATCCAACCGCCACTTCGCCCACATCCTCGCCCAGGACGCCAACGGAATCCGCATTCTCGCACAATGACACATTCAACGAAAAATGTATCTGCTTGCAGCCCAACATGTTCAAAATGACATGGCTGATCCACGGCGAGCCCTGGAGAATGCAAACAAGCGCCATCCAGCGTGGTCGAGGAGTTAAGGATGCGTCAGCGAGTTCTCGGGAATACCGTCCAGTACTGACACCGCGGACTCGATCGGTCGAGATACGTTAGATCCAGTCTTCCGGTGATGCCGCCAGGAGGCGATCCATCATCTCCGCGGAGAATGTGGCCGCAGGAACGGAAGGCGCCTTTCGTGGTCTACGGGAATGGTCCGATTCGGGGTACAACGATCGAGAAATTTCACGGACCGCGTGGACGACCAAGGGGCGAGGCGTTCTAGCTGAACGGATTTGTTGTTGCCGCACAGGGCGATGCTGCCGACGGGTTCTTCGTATCCGCGAACCGCAGCAGCGATGCAGGCCACACCATGAGCTGACTCTCCTCGCTCGAAGGCCACACCGCGGCGCCGGCGGATGCGACTCAGTTCCTGGTGCAAAACATTGATGTCTGTGATGGTGTTTTCCGTACTGCGAGAAAGGACTGAGCCGAAAAGAGCGTCGACGCGTTCGGGGGCGATCCACGCCAGGATCGCTTTTCCGCCGGC
>NZ_JBIWCX010000037.1:0-2157 GCF_044761695.1 Lysinibacillus sp. NPDC097287 | reverse complement strand
CTCACCGGTCAACACAACTGACCGCGATTGCCGATCGCCCACGTCTACCCCGACCTCAGTGCCCAAACGAGAACCACGCGACCTCTCGATCTCTGCGATGTAGACAACAGCAAAGCCGACCACTACGACCGCGACGGCCACGACCACGACCACGACCACGACCAACCATCGCCGTCCCATCCAACCCGCCGCCACGCCAAGATTGAAAATACTGTGAGGCACAACTAATCCCAAGAGCGACCGATAACGGTAGTACGCGAAAACAGCAAACCCTCCCCACAACATCGCCCCGACTGCGAACCCCCACCCCTGATAGATGTACGCAACTGCAAGCAACGTCGAGACGGGACGGCCGCTCGGGAGATGAATCAATCAGGGCGGGCTGTAGTCAACTACCCAAGCGCCCTCGACCCTGCGGAGAGGCACCAGCCAGCGGTGGCGATGATCTCGCACGACCACCTCAGATCCCATGAACCCCAACACCAGCGAGGTGGAGAATACGGCCGACAGCGGAACCAACTCAGCCAACAAAATGCCCTCACCGTCCCTCGCGAAATCCAAGGCAACCTCAAAGTTGGCCGTAAACGACGACAGAGGCTGCGCGCTGTAATCGTGAGGTGCCCGGCGAGCCGCCAGTTCAGGCCAAACGTCGCGTCGAGGGCTTACCCCGAACTTCCCCAGTCCCCGCCACAACAAGATATAGCGACCCCGAACACCGATCTCGGCGAATTCGCTGCGTACCACCATCGGGATCGCAACTGCCAAAGCTGCGGCCAACCGCGCCTTCCCACGATCGACCCTCGACAGGCTATCCAAGGCCAGATACCTGCTTGTGCTGTCAACGGCGTGGTGCATCAACATCGGCCACGGACGGTTGGGCCACGCATCCCATTCCCGAGCCAGTTGGTTGATCGCAGTACCAACCGGATCCCCGAATTCGAATCTGAGTGCCTCCTCGAAGGGGGTGGGGTCGGGAGATTCTGCGCATGGGGTCAACGTCGCCAACAAGTCCGAAATCAACTCCGGATCGACGGAATTCACGCAAGCGCGCAACGCCGAGACGCGGACAGCAACATCAGTCGCGTGCCAGTAGTCCTCGACTCTGGCTGCATTACGGGATGCCTCACGAGCATGAACCGACCACGCACCCAGGTACGAGAGCTTTTGTCTCGCCGTCAGAACTGACGATTGCGTTATGGCCCTTCGGATTTCATTCAATGACAACGATGTTTCCTCGCTCGGATCCCCGGTCAGCACGTGTAGTTACATCCCCTCGACAATGATGTTCGGACAAGCGGCGACTGCTTGGCCTGGCGAGCTGGCCGGTACCAGGTGAGGAAGTTCAGGTTCGTCATCAAGGGACACCGGGCCGTCCCACGGAGCTACCAGTGACGAGTCGTATTCCCAACCGTCACAGGACAGGTCGTCTACCCAGATCGCCGTCAGGGGACTATCGAAATACTTCTCCGCGAACGCCATGATGGCCGGGAGTCTGTTCTGATCAAACGAACCTCCCCTACCGACCTTGATGTCGCATCCGAATGCGCTCGGCCTTACCCTGGCGACGTATTCGCCAGCTGCCGAGCGTAAGACCACGTGATGATAGGTGCCCACCGGTGATTCCCTTCTCGTTCTGCCGGCGCACGTTTCGCGCAGTACAAAAGCTTGCACTGAGCACGAACTTCAAGCTCTCGCTCTACGATGTGCGGTCTGATCCGATCGTCAGCGTCCACACCTCTTCGCCGCGACTGTCAACAGACATCTGCCATCCCTCCCCCAAAGGCTTCCTCGAATCCGATGGCAGCATCTCATCAGAATCCAACCCGCTGTTCCACTCGTACGGAAGTTCCCAACGCGCCCGGCGTTCGCTGTAGACAATCGCGTATCGCGGAGCATTCCTCGAATACCAGGGGCCCTCGATATGAACTCGATGCTCGTGAGGAAGCTGGATCACCTCTCCCCAAAAGAGCGTGTCATCATCGATCTGGCACGGCTCCTCCACCAGATCCCAGTTCAGGGTGGCAACTCGGTTCACCAACTCCCGATCGAGAACTGCCACGACAGCATCCCACCGCGCGCCCTCGTCCAGCGCATTGAGTTCGTCAACGATGTCCTGCACATCACGCTCAGACGGAAAATCCGGGACCATCGAAGACG
>NZ_JBIWCX010000036.1:0-2172 GCF_044761695.1 Lysinibacillus sp. NPDC097287 | reverse complement strand
ATGTTGTGTTCGAGGAGCCAGGCTGTGGCCCTGGCCGACATGGAAGGAAGGGCTCCGACGACGACACCGAAGATCAGTGGGGCTGCCATCAGCAGGGACATTTGATCCGCGTCAGAGAGTCCTGCTGAGTTCGCCGTATTCGGGGTGGTCCGCTGGGGTTCTGACTGACTGTCGAACATGACCGATCTCCTCGTGTCGCCGGAATTGGGCTTCTACGAGTAGGAAGATCCGGTGGAGGCGTCCTGTGTGACACGCGTGGGCAAACTATTTTCGGAACCTGGGTGTCGCACGTGACGGACGCGAGGCGTCGATACGTCCTGCCGCGTTTTTTGCGTTCGACTATCGGCCACACGTGCAGCAACTGTCACCAAAACTCAATGATAGGTCGTCAAAAATTACACTTAGAGCGATATTATTGATGCATGAAAGGTGATGATCGGCTCCTGGCACTGGCAGACCTCGCCCAAGAACAGTGGGGCATGTTCACCTCAGCCCAAGCCGCCGAGTCCGGCGTAAGTGCGCAACACCTCAAGCGGCTGGCAGACCGATTCATCCTCACCCGCATCAGGCATGGCGTGTACCGGCTGACAGGGACGCCGATTCACCTCACCGATCACGTACGCGCCCAATGGCTTGCACTCGACCCGACACGCTCGGCAGCAGAGCGCATCAACAGTGCCGATCCCCGCGGGGTCGCCTCTCATCGAACGGCCGCCGACTTGAGAGAACTCGGTGACATCGATGCCGACATTGCAGAATTCACCGTCCCGCGGCGGCGCAATACACGCAGCGACGGAGTCCGTTTCCACGTCGCCGCGCTGGACCCTACGGACTGGTCCCTACTCGACGGCCTGCCGGTCACGACGACAGCAAGGACGATCGTTGACCTCGCTTCCTCTCGCACAGACGGTGGACACCTCGCGGGAGTGGTGTGGGATGCACTGCGCACCGACCAGGTCTCGCGAGAACAACTGGAGTCCGAACTGCGCCCATTCGCGCACCTCTACGGCGCCCCCCTCGGCGACGGAGCGGGGTTCGTCGCCGCCCTCATCGACGACGTCGCCGCCTCGAACCTGATGGCCATACCGACCGAGGCACTGCAAGAGAAAGCCGCCACCACCGGCGAGGACGCGCACAGGCACGGTGTCCTGAATATTCTGCGTGATCCTGCTCTACCTGCCGCGATTCGTGCACTACGGAAACAAGGAATTCTATAGTGTCACAACATTATTAGACGTCAAAAGCACTTCATAGCGCGGCGCTGTCAGACCGTCGACATTGCTGCGGCACGTGGCGCGAGGAGGTTACTCGAGGAGGTCTGCCACGTGTCGCCCGTCCGTCCCACCGACGAGTTTGAGATTCAGACCTGCGCGCGACGCCAAGGATAATGCGCCGATGCCGTCGGTCAGAGCGGCGTGGGTGATGCGGTCGAGCCCCGCTCCGACAAGTGGGGCGGCCGTCCGCAATGTTGCTTGCAGTGCAACAGAGTTAGTCGAACCGCCGTGCATCAGCAGGTTTCTCTGTCGATAGAGGCGCCGCATCGCGGTGGTGATGTGTTTGGAGACGTCGTTGAGGGTGCGGCGAGGATCTTTCACGACCTGGTTCATGCGTTCCTGGGCGGCGATATCCGTCGGCCGTGTCAATGCCAGCGACCGACCAGATTTGAGGGATTCCGCTACCAATAGAGCCCTCTCCCGATTGGAGGCGGCAGAGGCAAGTGCCAGCGCAAGCCGGTCCGGTTCTTCCGGGTCATGGCGGTGAGCCAAGGAGGTCAATTCACCACGAGGCCATGAACATGCCACCAATGCGGCCATACGATCGGCAGCGACGGAGCCCCGGTCTCGGGTGTCGTCACCGTCGGCGGATGAGATCAGCAAGGCCTCGATGGCCGCCCATCCCCCGGAGATGGCAGTGCCGGGGGATCCGAAGTTCAGCGATGCGGCAAGTTCGAGTGCGTCGTCGAGAGCTGTCGGCTCAGCAACGTCGTATACCCGACGCTCGGCCTGTAGGGACAGCACGAACGCCCCACGCCCGTGTTCGCGGCGCAGTTCGATCTTTTCAGTGTCCGTGCCGCTGCTGACCCAGACTGTGCCCAGCGGCAGCGGGATCTTGTGGCCGCGGGTCCGTTTGCGGGTGTAGCCGCTACGCGCAATCAGCCGATCGACGGTCTCG
>NZ_JBIWCX010000035.1:0-2180 GCF_044761695.1 Lysinibacillus sp. NPDC097287 | reverse complement strand
CGAACTGCAAGTGGTGGCCCGCGACATTCGTCGGGTCCTTCGTCCGCATGGCACTTTTTGGCTCAACGTCGGCGATTCCTACGCTGCGCATCCGAGAGAAGGCGCGCTCAAAAAGAGCCTGCTTCTCGGACCCCAAAAGCTCGCCCTCGCACTCGCCGCAGACGGCTGGATCGTCCGCAACGTCGTCGTGTGGGCGAAGCAAAACCCGATGCCGTCGAGCGTCTCCGATCGCCTGAGCAACACCTATGAAGTCGTTCTACTGCTGGCCAGGTCGCCGCGATACTTCTTCGACCTCGACGCCATACGCATGCCCGCCACGACGGCCAAAAGTAACCCGGCACGTCGCTCGTCCAGTGGCTATCCGCCGATCAACGCAGTACCCGTCGATCGTCAGGTCGACAGGAACAAAGGGCTCGACGCCATGAAAGAGCGTGGCCTCAGCGCGCATCCACTCGGCAAGTCGCCTGGGGATGTCTGGGCGCTGCCAACCGCAAATTACCGAGGCGCTCACTTCGCAACCTTTCCAGCTGCATTGGCCGAACGGGCGATCTTGGCCGGCTGTCCTGAACGGGTGTGCGCGACGTGTGACCTCCCCTGGAGGCGGGCTTTGATCGACAACGGAGGACGGAAACTCCGTACTGGCCCACTGCAATCTCAGTGCGACTGCACGGGGCAGCCGTGGCGGCCCGGGGTCGTGCTCGATCCCTTCATGGGCTCTGGCACCACCGCCATTTCCGCAGAACTACACCACCGCGACTGGCTCGGCATCGAGCTGAATCCCGACTACGCCGAACAGGCCCATCTTCGAATCCAACAGCACCGCAACCTAACTAAATAAAGGAGAACACCGCCATGGAACAACTACCAAAGGAGCAGCGCCAGGAAACCGAATCTGCACCGAAGACCATTCCGTCCATCTACGTCGCCTCACTGAGCGACTACAACAACGGATACCTTCACGGCCAATGGATCGATGCCCGACTCGATCAAAGCGAGATCCACGAACAGATCACCGCCATGCTGGCGCAGTCCCGCGATCCGGGCGCTGAGGAATTCGCCATTCACGACTACGAGGGCTTCGGCGGCTTCGAAGTCCACGAATACGAGAGCATCGAGACGGTTCACGCGATTGCTGCCGGTATTGACGAACACGGTGAAGCCTTCGCCGCATACATCGACTTGGTCGGCACCGGACAAGCGAGCATGAACGGCTTCGAAGACTGCTTCCAAGGCACCTACGCGTCATTGGCGGCCTTCGTGGACAGTTTCGTCGAGGATATGGGCTGGCCCGAGCAACTCGAAAAGTTTCGCGAACACTCCGGCATGGGCTCGTACGTCTCGATCGACTATTCGGAATTAGAAAGTATGTTCCGAATGGAATGGGATGTCATCGATGGCCGAGAAGGTGTGCATATCTTCAACAGATAATCATTCCAATAATTCGGGCAACTATTGCCCGAAACGACATTTCCTGAGAAAATAGAAACGAAGGAAATTGAAATGCCCGATACACCCACACCCACACCACTCTCGGAACTTCTTATCGCTCTTCGCACTGAGAAGAAGATTAACCGTTATACTCTTGAACAGCGCAGCGGGGTCAATCACACCAATATCCGCCGCATAGAGACGGGTGAGATAAGCGATATCACGCCCACGCTCATGCAGCGCCTGGCTGACGCCCTCGACGTGGATGTCGAGCAGTTCTACGAAGCTCACTGGAAAACGACCGGACGACCACTTCCGAGTCTGCCGACGTATTTTCGGACAAAGTACAAAAAACTGACCACTAAACAAATACAACAAGTCGAGCAACTCGTGGAATCAATGCAAAAAGACAACGATCGACGAGACTCATAAACCCCGCCGGGTACCTGCCGAAACTTTGGTAGCACGCGGAGCACTACATAGGGAGGAGTACACATGCACACACGGATGAACCCGACACTCGGATCGATTCGCAAGCTGATGCCCAGATGGGCGATGACCTATCGACAAGCGCTTCGCGCTGCGGAAAAACAAGCGACTCGACTGGCGCGCGCCTGGCAAGCGGAGAACCGCGCAATCAGCGAGAAGGACATAACCAGCCTCACTCGCATGCTCATCGTGCGCAACGACGACGAGCAGCGTGCGCACGCGTGCCACTCCGGGTCGTGTAGATACGAGAAGGGCAAGTGGGT
>NZ_JBIWCX010000034.1:0-3248 GCF_044761695.1 Lysinibacillus sp. NPDC097287 | reverse complement strand
ATTGCAGACTATAATAATATAACTAATAAGATAGTTATGACCAAACCTGCTACTCTAACTTATCTAAATAAAGAAACTGGAGAAACTATTCATCAAGATGTAGGACTGAAAGAGTATAGAATTATTTATGATGAAAATAAAGACAAATATATTTTTGATAATTAATGTCCGGAAATTTATTAGCTTTATAGGTAATTCCTTTAATATGCTCGAAAAACATTGATAAATTAAGCTTTATCAGTAATAACAGTTTCTGACCGTATCTAACTGCGAAGCAACATATGCAAAAGATAGTCAAACGACATTTAATGACATGAAGGAAATCCATTTATTTCGATATCAAATTGCAGTTATAAGTGAGTGCTTTTCATTAAGTTGGATAAGTGATATAGTTTTTATAAAGATAGTTTCGGTCTAAAAACGTAATTTGACCGAATCTCCATTAGAGTTTAAAAACGTCTCAAATTGTTGGTATGACTGTGTTCTTTCAGTAGCTCAGCAGGATAGAGCAACGGCCTTCTAAGCCGTCGGTCGGGGGTTCGAATCCCTCCTGGGACGTATCAAGGTTCAGATAGAATAAGTTTGAACCAACTGAAAAGCGCTTCAAATCCTTTAATATCAAGGGTTTGTGGCGCTTTTACTTTTTTGAGAATACGTTAGAAAAGGATAGAAAATGAAAAGTTTCTACACATTTTCTACACAAGAAAAAGAATCACAAAGTCGCTTCTTGACTGTTATTGCCCTAGGCTGAAAAAAGGTTAAGTGTAACTATTCGCATACAATTAGCCGAGCAGGTTTGTGGTAACCCAAATTTTCACCATCAACAAAAGTAGAATATTTACCAAACCGAACTATATGCTCCGACTCGCAATCAGGACAGTTATTACCCAATGGTTTGAGAATAAAAGAACTTAAAATAACGGGGTGTTAGTTTAAGAAGCGAAGACACGGAAATACAAAGGATTAGAAGGTATCGGATAGATGGTTACTGATTTAGTTTTAAATCTGCTTTCCTGGATGAACGTAATCGAATTATAGCAGCGCAGTTTGAGGTCATTGCTATTTCTAAAGAAAGAGGGGCTTTTAAAGGGAAGCCAAAAAAATATCATGCTGAAGCAAAGGGGAAGAATCCTTTAGTTTAAAAGGAGTTTGTTTGCCTTTTCAAGGATCAGTAAATTTAAAACCACAATATCAATTTCATCATCAGTTATTCGCTTCTACTCATTAAGAATTTCTTGTTTAATATGTCTAAAGTGGCCTAAATCATAGATAACTGATACATCACCGAACCGTATTTTGGATCTCATTTCACGATAAACTAAACGAGAAAAATCTCCACATGGATTTTTTCGGTATATGTTTTTTCGCACCAAAAGCTTCAAGCTCTTTCAGCTACCGATTAAATATTGATTATCAGAACTAACCCTCGCATAACCAAAAATCATTATGTATCAACTCCTTTAATTGAACAACTTAAAAAGAACATTATAAACCTTGATATTACTGTACTTTGATTAGTTCAGTTAGAGTCTACTTAAAATGAACACTTTCTTAAGAAATATGCCGCCCTAAAGACGCTGGCTATTAATGCGCTGCTTTGCTCTTCAATTTGATAAATAGGGATTTCTTATCTCTAAAAAGAAGGGCTGCGATTTTTATTGTAGATTAAGAACATGTAAGCGATAATAAAGTATTCGAATTTTTTGTATTTAAAAATAATTTTTGGATGGCTATATTTAATTGATAAGAAATGAGGGAAGTACCTTGAAATTATCGGATTTTACTCTAGATAATTTAAAAGATTTCATAGCTAATAAAGAAAAAGATCCATTTTACTTTAGTGGTCCTGGGTTAGTGAAATTATTTGTATCTGTCGGATTTGAAGATATGTATGAAATGAATAAGGGGTTTGTTGCAGAAGATCTAAAAAAGAGTCATATCAGTAGAAAAGATTATGTTAATAGTCGATTAAAAAAAATAAATAATTCTAAAAAACTAAAAGAATTTATTGAAATATTTATTAATGCCGTATTAATCGAGTTGAATAAAAAACCAATTGAAGATACAGAAGAAAAAGAATTTATTGCTAATCTGAATACAATTATTAAATCAAATGGTTATTGCATAGTAAAAACTGAAGATAGATATAGCGTGTTGAGTAACGATACATACAATGAACCAGTTGAGCTTAAAACCCATTTTGAAGATATTCAAAATCAAATTATTAAGGAAATAAAAAGAGCTAAATATACAATTTGGGTTGCCGTTGCATGGTTTACCGATCCAAAATTATTTGATGAATTGGTCAAAAAAAAGAATGAAGGTTTAAATGTTCAAATTATAGTCATCGAAGATGATACTAATAAAAAGTATGGATTTAATTTTGAAGAACATTTTGAGACATACCGATTGCGACAACATGGAATGTTCAAAAATAACATTATGCATAATAAGTTTTGCGTAATTGATCTCAAAACAGTAATAAGTGGTTCTTATAACTGGACAAAAAAAGCCCAATATAATGATGAATCTATAGATATCAAACATAGTCGGGATGCTACAGAACCTTATGCAACAAAATTTATAGAGTTAAAAAATACGATATAAATTTTTTATAGATAAGTTAATTGGGTACATTAAATAAAAGCCTGTTTTGAACAAATTTTTTCAAAACAGGCTCTTATTATTTGCTTTCATGGGTCCCGTCAGATTTATGAGGATTTACAACGTTAAGCAAAGAAATGTACCCAAACGACAGTTTGGCCACATCCGAAAAATCGACAAACGTTGATGTAACAGCGTTTGTCGATTTTTTGATGGCACATTGTTTATGCGGCTTTTTATGCAAGCAGCGTAAACACTTGATACATCAATATTGACACGTTTTTGGCTTACCGATTAGTGTGCATAAAATCTTGTATATTTCTAAACGTTGTAAGTCCATATTTTTCTGACGCTACCCCTTTTGTAGTATCGTTTTTTGAAATCTTCTAATATGGAAATGGATTTTCAAAGGGGGGTGCTTGTTAAGCAATCGGGCGTATTTCTTTAATAAGGAATGCGCCTTATTCCATTAAAGGGCCAGATTGTGGAGTAACTTCTTTAAAGAAAGGTTGGAGTCTATTTAAAATTATTTAAAATAAGACAGTGAAATGATGTAGTTAAAATAACGGCGGAGGTTGAAAATCACAGACAAAAAAGACATTCACTTGAATGCCTTTTTAACAAATATTCTCTTTATTAGCAAT
>NZ_JBIWCX010000033.1:0-3029 GCF_044761695.1 Lysinibacillus sp. NPDC097287 | reverse complement strand
AACATTGTTCTTTGAAAACTGGATAAAACGACATTGATATAGTAACAAACACATTTATTTTTTTAATTAAGTTTTTTAGGCTTAATAACTAGGTTAAGTTATTAAGGGCGCATGGCGGATGCCTTGGCACTAGGAGCCGAAGAAGGACGGCACTAACACCGATATGCTTCGGGGAGCTGTAAGTGAGCTTTGATCCGGAGATTTCCGAATGGGGGAACCCACTGTTTTTAATAGAACAGTACTTTGACGTGAATACATAGCGTCTTAGAGGCAGACCCAGGGAACTGAAACATCTAAGTACCTGGAGGAAGAGAAAGAAAAATCGATTCCCTGAGTAGCGGCGAGCGAAACGGGAAGAGCCCAAACCAAGAGGCTTGCCTCTTGGGGTTGTAGGACACTCTATACGGAGTTACAAAAGAATGAGTTAGATGAAGCGACTTGGAAAGGTCCGCCGGAGCAGGTAAAAGCCCTGTAGTCGAAAGTTCATTCCCTCTTGAGTGTATCCTGAGTACGGCGGAACACGTGAAATTCCGTCGGAATCTGGGAGGACCATCTCCCAAGGCTAAATACTACCTAGTGACCGATAGTGAACCAGTACCGTGAGGGAAAGGTGAAAAGCACCCCGGAAGGGGAGTGAAATAGATCCTGAAACCATGTGCCTACAAGTAGTTAGAGCCCGTTAATGGGTGATAGCGTGCCTTTTGTAGAATGAACCGGCGAGTTACGATTACGTGCGAGGTTAAGTTGAGAAGACGGAGCCGCAGCGAAAGCGAGTCTGAATAGGGCGAATTAGTACGTGGTCGTAGACCCGAAACCAGGTGATCTACCCATGTCCAGGGTGAAGGTGAGGTAACACTTACTGGAGGCCCGAACCCACGCACGTTGAAAAGTGCGGGGATGAGGTGTGGGTAGCGGAGAAATTCCAATCGAACCTGGAGATAGCTGGTTCTCTCCGAAATAGCTTTAGGGCTAGCCTCGTGATTGAGAATACTGGAGGTAGAGCACTGTTTGGACTAGGGGGCCATCCCGGTTTACCGAATTCAGACAAACTCCGAATGCCAGATATTTATACACGGGAGTCAGACTGCGAGTGATAAGATCCGTAGTCAAAAGGGAAACAGCCCAGACCACCAGCTAAGGTCCCAAAGTAATCGTTAAGTGGAAAAGGATGTGGCGTTGCACAGACAACCAGGATGTTGGCTTAGAAGCAGCCATCATTTAAAGAGTGCGTAATAGCTCACTGGTCGAGTGACGCTGCGCCGAAAATGTATCGGGGCTAAACGATTCACCGAAGCTGTGGATTCACATCTATGATGTGAGTGGTAGGAGAGCGTTCTAAGTGCGTTGAAGTCAGACCGGAAGGACTGGTGGAGCGCTTAGAAGTGAGAATGCCGGTATGAGTAGCGAAAGACGGGTGAGAATCCCGTCCACCGTATGACTAAGGTTTCCTGAGGAAGGCTCGTCCGCTCAGGGTTAGTCGGGACCTAAGCCGAGGCCGATAGGCGTAGGCGATGGACAACAGGTTGATATTCCTGTACCACCTCCTCACCGTTTGAGAAATGGGGGGACGCAGTAGGATAGGGTAAGCACGCCGTTGGTTGCGCGTGTTCAAGCAGTAAGGTGTGAATGTAGGCAAATCCGCATTCTTTAACATTGAGCTGTGATGACGAGTCCGTATGGACGAAGTTCCTGATTTCACACTGCCAAGAAAAGCCTCTATCGAGGTGAGAGGTGCCCGTACCGCAAACCGACACAGGTAGTCGAGGAGAGAATCCTAAGGTGTGCGAGAGAACTCTCGTTAAGGAACTCGGCAAAATGACCCCGTAACTTCGGGAGAAGGGGTGCTCTGGTAGCGTGCAAGCGTGAGAGAGCCGCAGTGAATAGGCCCAGGCGACTGTTTAGCAAAAACACAGGTCTCTGCAAAACCGTAAGGTGACGTATAGGGGCTGACGCCTGCCCGGTGCTGGAAGGTTAAGAGGAGTGGTTAGCGCAAGCGAAGCTGCGAATTGAAGCCCCAGTAAACGGCGGCCGTAACTATAACGGTCCTAAGGTAGCGAAATTCCTTGTCGGGTAAGTTCCGACCCGCACGAAAGGCGTAACGATCTGGGCACTGTCTCAACGAGAGACTCGGTGAAATTATAGTACCTGTGAAGATGCAGGTTACCCGCGACAGGACGGAAAGACCCCGTGGAGCTTTACTGTAGCCTGATATTGAATTTTGGTACAACTTGTACAGGATAGGTAGGAGCCAGAGATCTCGGAGCGCCAGCTTCGAAGGAGGCGTCGGTGGGATACTACCCTGGTTGTATTGAAATTCTAACCCATGCCCCTTAGCGGGGCAGGAGACAGTGTCAGGCGGACAGTTTGACTGGGGCGGTCGCCTCCTAAAGAGTAACGGAGGCGCCCAAAGGTTCCCTCAGAATGGTTGGAAATCATTCGTAGAGTGTAAAGGCATAAGGGAGCTTGACTGCGAGACCTACAAGTCGAGCAGGGTCGAAAGACGGGCTTAGTGATCCGGTGGTTCCGCATGGAAGGGCCATCGCTCAACGGATAAAAGCTACCCCGGGGATAACAGGCTTATCTCCCCCAAGAGTCCACATCGACGGGGAGGTTTGGCACCTCGATGTCGGCTCATCGCATCCTGGGGCTGTAGTCGGTCCCAAGGGTTGGGCTGTTCGCCCATTAAAGCGGTACGCGAGCTGGGTTCAGAACGTCGTGAGACAGTTCGGTCCCTATCCGTCGTGGGCGTAGGAAATTTGAGAGGAGCTGTCCTTAGTACGAGAGGACCGGGATGGACACACCGCTGGTGTACCAGTTGTCTTGCCAAAGGCATCGCTGGGTAGCTATGTGTGGACGGGATAAGTGCTGAAAGCATCTAAGCATGAAGCCCCCCTCAAGATGAGATTTCCCATTACGCAAGTAAGTAAGATCCCTCAAAGACGATGAGGTAGATAGGTTCGAGGTGGAAGTGTGGCGACACATGGAGCTGACGAATACTAATCGATCGAGGACTTAACCAAAACAAAAAA
>NZ_JBIWCX010000032.1:0-6162 GCF_044761695.1 Lysinibacillus sp. NPDC097287 | reverse complement strand
TGGGTAATGAAAATAATCGATGTTTTCGACGTTTTTTGGATTTCTTTCATTAACTCTAATATTTGCGCTTGTATTGTTACGTCAAGGGCAGTTGTCGGTTCATCGGCAATCAGTAGCTTTGGGTCGGCTGCTAGAGCAATGGCAATCACAACACGCTGACGCATACCACCTGAAAATTCGTGTGGATATTGCTTATAACGTTTTTCAGGGAATGGAATCCCAACTTGTGTTAATAATTCTATTGCACGTTTCTTTGCATCTTCTTTTGACACTTTTTTGTGTTGTAAAATAACTTCAGTTATTTGACGTCCGACCTTCATAGTGGGATTAAGGCTTGTCATTGGGTCTTGGAAAATCATGGCGATATCATTGCCGCGTACTTTTGACATTTCTTTATCCGATAGCGGAATTAAATCACGGCCATTAAATAAAATCTGTCCAGACTCATAAATACCAGGTGGCTGTGGAATTAATTTCATTAGTGCATTACTTGTAACACTTTTACCTGATCCAGACTCACCAACAATTGCAAGAGTTTCACCTTCTTTTAAATCGAAGTTCACTCCACGTACTGCATGGACAAGGCCTGCATATGTTTTGAAATTTACTTTTAAATCTTTCACTTCTAAAATTGTTTGACTCATGTCGGCCACCTCCTTATTTACGTAGTTTTGGATCGAGTGCATCACGTAAACCGTCACCAATAGCGTTAAATGCGAAAATTGTTAAAGAAATGAATACTGCTGGGAAAATCAAACGCCAAGGTGCATTGGCAATCGCTTTATTTCCTTCAGAGGCCATTGTTCCCCAACTTGCATCTGGAGCTGGAACACCAAGACCGAGATAACTTAAGAATGACTCTGTGAAAATAGCAGTTGGAATTGTTAACGTCATAGTTACTAAAATTGCACCAAGTGCATTTGGAATTAAATGTTTTAGGATTAAGTGCCATGTGTTCGCACCTAATGTTCGAGCAGCAAGCACGTATTCTTGATTTTTAATTGATAATACTTCCCCACGGACGATTCGAGCCATATTAATCCAGCCGGTGATTGAAAGGGCGATAATCATGGGAATTATACCAGCTTCCATAACCACTAGAAGTACAATTACAACTAAAAGGTAAGGAACCGCTGTTAAAACATCGGCAATACGCATCATAATATTATCAACACGACCGCCGGCCAAACCAGAAATACTTCCCCAAAGAACACCGATGATGAGGTCAATGACAGCTGCTGCAATCCCGATGAATAGGGAAATACGTGCGCCATCCCAAACGCGAACGAAAATATCACGACCTAAATCGTCAGTTCCAAACCAGAACTGTGCAGAAGGTGGAGCATTATAGAATCCAAGCTGATCACTTGCTTTGTATGGTGAAAGCATTGGAACAAAGGTAGCCATTAAGACAATCATAATTATCACAATAACACCGAGTAATGCCATTTTATTTTGTGTAAAACGAAGGAATACTTCCTTCCAGAAGGAAACAGATGTATCTGCGAGTTTTTCAGTAGCTTCATGGTTACCACCGACAATTTTAAACATATCCTTGTCTATCTGTTTTAGTGTCATGATTTTTTCGCTCCTTTCAACTTAATTCGCGGATCAATTATGCTATATAAAATATCGACAACTAATACCGCAAATAAAAGGATGATTGAGTAGAACACCGTTGTTCCCATAATGACAGTGTAGTCACGATTTGTAATACTTTGAACGAAGTGTTTACCAAGACCAGGGATTGCGAAAATTTGTTCTACGATGAAACTACCTGTTACAACACCTGCTGTTAATGGGCCTAAGTATGTAACAACTGGTAATAGGGCGTTACGCAAAGTATGGCGGAAGACGACTGTCCATTTACCAAGACCTTTGGCACGGGCCATTTTTACATAATCACTATTATTTTGTTCAAGCATACTTGAACGTGTTAATTTAGCGATAAAGCCCATATGTGTAAAGGCAATAGCTAGTGCTGGCAGAATACTATACGCAAAGCCTTTCCATCCGCTTATTGGGAACCAGCCGAGTCTGTATGCTAAGAAGTACTGCATTAAGCCGGCCAAAATGAATGATGGGACAGAGATACCGAGTACCGCAAAGGACGTTGCCAAATAATCCGGGAACCTATTATGATAAAGCGCGGAAAATACGCCTATTAACACACCAAATCCAACTGCCAAAAGCATAGCTTGAATCCCAAGTGTTAAAGAAACTGGAAAACTTTCCGCAATCATATCATTTGTAGAGCGCGCTTTATATTTCATTGATTCACCGAAATTGAAAGTGGCCGTATCGATTAAATAATCTTTATATTGAATATACCAAGGGTTATTTAATCCATACGTTTCGTTTAACTTCTCCTCAATTTGAGGTGGGAAATTGCGTTCACTTGCAAAGGGACTACCTGGAGCGAGACGCATTAAGAAAAACGTAACCGTAACGATGACGAAAAGCGCGAGAAGTATATACATCAGCCTTTTCAAAAAATATTTAATCATCTAAAACTCCTCCTTCTATTTGTCAATTTTCTGACAAATATATGCTTTCGTATTTCAAAGGAGCTGACTCTGGCCTAAATAGGCTATGAGACAGCTCCTAGCTATAGAGTTTAAACTAAATTTTCAAAAAATGAATTGTGAAAAGTTTTATTTTACATCAACATGTTTAAGTTGGATGTTACCAAGTCGATCAGGATCCATGTTTGACACTTTCTCGTTTACTACTGATAAGTTTGTATAGTAGTAGATAGGTGCAATTGGGAATTCAGTCATTGCGATTGCTTCAGCTTGTTTTAAGATGTCTAAACGTTTTGCTGAGTCTGTTTCAACAATAGATTGTTCCATTAATTTTTTGTACTCAGCATTTTCCCAACCAGTATCATTGTTACCGTTGTCAGCTGTAGTGTATTGTTCTAAGAATGAAGAAGCGTCGTTGTAGTCAGCGATCCAACCCATACGAGCAACTTGATAATCTAGCATGTTAAGTTTTTCTAAGTAAACTTGCCATTCAGAGTTATCAAGACCTATTGTAATCCCAAGGTTTTTGCTCCAGCCTTCTTGAATGAATTGAGCGATAGCAGCATGCGCTTCACTTGTATTCATAGAAATATTAACTTTGATTTCGCTTGGATCAGTTATACCAAGTTCTTTCATACCAGCTTCAAGTGCAGCTTTTGCACCTTCGATATCGTTATCAGTGTAGTAACCACGATCTTCTTCAAAACCTTTGATTGCAGGTGGAACCATACCTAAAGCTGGTTTTTGTTCACCTTTAATAATGTTGTCGATTAAGCCTTGACGGTCAATTGCTAAAGTTAATGCTTTACGGATGTTAGCGTTCCCCGTAAATTCGTTAGTTGTATTGAATTTATACCAGTAGATTGCTGCATAGTCTTCGATTCGTAAAGAACCGTCCTTTTTGAAACCATCGATAGCGTCAAGTGCTACTGTTTGGTATGGAGTACCTAAGTAGTCGATT
The DNA here is from genome assembly GCF_044761695.1 of Lysinibacillus sp. NPDC097287. NCBI lineage: Bacteria > Bacillati > Bacillota > Bacilli > Caryophanales > Bacillaceae > Lysinibacillus > Lysinibacillus sp. NPDC097287. Next base: position 2,676 of record NZ_JBIWCX010000032.1, on the reverse strand, counting down.
TCTCCACCTTTAAACATTGTTGCAGCAGTTGCTTCATTTTCAACCATACCAATATTTACTGTTTCAAGAGCTACGTTTGCAGCATCCCAATAGTCTGCGTTTTTCTTAAGAACCAATGAATCGTTGTGTTTCCAATCAGCTAATGTGAATGGACCGTTTGTAACGTAGTTTTCACCAGCATCTGCATACCAATCTTTATTGCTTTCAACGACTTTTTGGTTGATAGGTAAGAAAGTTTTGAATGCTGTTAATTCCAGGAAGTATTCTGTTGGATTTGCTAAAGTAACGACTAAAGTTTTATCGTCTTCAGCTTTAATACCTACTTCTTCTACAGAACCTGTTCCTAGGTTGTAAGCTTCAGAGCCTTTAATTGAATAGAATACAGAAGCATATTCAGAAAGATTTTCTGGGTTTAATGCCCATTTCCAAGCGTATTCAAAATCGCCAGCTACCACTGGATCTCCGTTCGTCCATTTCGCATCACGTAATTTGAATGTGTAAGTTAATTTATCATCGCTAATTTCAACAGATTCAGCCATAGCTTCTTCTGGAGTACCTTCAGCGTTTAAACGGTATAAACCTTCAAACACGTTAATTAGTACTGCACTAGATGTAGAATCTGTTGCAAGTTGTGGATGCAAAGATGGTGGTTCAGAAGGTATTACTAAATTTAACTCTTTAGATGAACCAGATTCTTTTTTATCGTCTGATGATTTTTCAGCCGAATCTCCACCAAAGCCACATGCAGCTAATACTAGTGAAAAGGCTGCAAGTACTGTTAGTAATAAAAACTTTTTGTTCTTATTCATACTTAATCCCCCGTAAATAATTATTAAGCTTTCTATGAAGCTCTTTTTTTAATATATCAAAAAAGTCTTTGTATACAAAATAAAAAATATTCCAATTAGTATATAATAATCTGACAATTAGTATAATGTTAACTATATATGATTTAACTCACTAGAATAAAAGAGTATTAAAAAGATAAAAATATGATATAATTCAAAAATTTATAATAATAAAAAGGGAAAAATATAAAAATGCTACATTCAACACAAAAAATCTTATTTTTCAGATAATACAACATTTTTATAAATAATGAATCAAAAGTCCTACTTGTATGACGTCGAGGAATTAATCATAATTTGTAGAAAAAAGTGGTAATTTTAAAGTTGTTGGTGAATAATGTTGATGAAAGATAAGTATTTCTGGTCTGAACGTTTATCCACTGTGTTGGATAATGGTGGGAATCTGACGATTTCTGCATTTATTTTTGGGCAATGTATTCAAATGGGAAAAGGAAGAGAGGGAATAGTTGTTCATGTTTTTTTAATAAAAATTGTTGTATAAAAAACGCATTTGACATAGCGTTTAAATGTTACTAATATAATTTATTAGTGAGTCGTGAATACAAAGTGATACATAAAAAAATGTCCATTTCGACGTCGTGAAATGGACATTTTTTCGTGTATATAGTTTAATTGGAGTTATTTGTTATTTGAAAATAATTGAGTTTAAGGTTATTACTTGCTTAACGTTTAATATGTAAGTTGGACTACTCATAGTGAATTTTCCGCGCCATAGAATAAAAGCACTCTGAGGATGAAAACGTTGATATGCGTTTATTTCTGTTTAAAGAATACATAAAAAATCCCCCATCGAAGAAAATCCAATGGAAGGATATTGAATTTTTCATCTTTCAGAAACCCAGGTGTTTACTAAATCGGCTGTACAATATACATAATGCTGTTCTCCAACTGTATGATACGTTTCTCTATCGTCAAACTCTGTATGTTTGTATGGTATTCGTTGACGCCGGTTTTCTGACATTGGATCTGGGAGTGGAATTGCTGAAAGTAATGATTTTGTATACGGATGAACAGGGTGATTATAAATATCATCTGCTTTTCCAATTTCCACAATTTTACCACGATACATAACAGCGATTCTATCACTAATATATTTCACCATTGATAAGTCATGGGCAATGAAAAGATAAGTTAGGCCACGTTCTTTTTGCAGTTGCTTTAAAAGGTTAACAACTTGTGCTTGGATTGATACGTCAAGCGCTGAAATGGGCTCATCTGCAATGATGAACTTAGGATCTAAGCTCAATGCACGAGCGATACCGATACGTTGACGTTGGCCACCAGAGAACTCGTGAGCATACCTGTTTGCATGTTCTTTATTTAAACCGACTGCTTCAAGTAGTTGATTTACTTTTTCACGTCGTTCTTTTTTATCTTTATAAAGCCCATGAATTTGAAAACCTTCACTAATGATCTCACCGGCAGTCATACGCGGATTTAAAGAAGCGTATGGATCTTGGAAAATCATTTGCATTTGGCGATTAAATTGCTTTAGCTCATTTTTTGATTTTTGCCCATGAACATTTATACCGTCAAAAATGATTTCGCCGTCTGTAATATCGTACAGACGAATGATAGACCGTCCTGTCGTTGATTTACCACAACCGGATTCACCTACAAGCCCCAGTGTTTCACCTTCATAAACGTCGAAGCTTATGCCATCAACCGCTTTAATAGCATTATTAGAAGAACCGAAATATTGTTTTAAGTTCTTGATTTCGAGAATTTTTTTTGCAGTATTAACCATTGAATTGGGCCTCCTTTGCTAAAAATCCTTCGATGCGTTTTGCGACAGCATCCGGTAGTG
>NZ_JBIWCX010000031.1:0-6535 GCF_044761695.1 Lysinibacillus sp. NPDC097287 | reverse complement strand
ACAAAATTAAACAGCCAGTCTCCGGTAAAATACCGTAAACTGGCTGTACAATAAGGTGTTTTCTTATTGTCTCAAAAAAGACAGGCAGTGCCTTTTGAGAGATGTGTTTTTTTAGAAAACCATTTTACTTTACATTTCCATTCCAAACAACAAAAGAATAAGCCCAACTTAGAGCTTGAGCATAGGTAGTTGCTATAAAGATTAATAATAAAAATAACTATATAATTCTCTTCATAACAGATTCAACTTAGTTATTTTTTATTTCCAATATATCGTTCTTCTGATAATAATTGTAAACCATTTCTTTTAAGTAAAGCAGAAGTAACTCCATTTCCCACAATTTTCTTCCCTTGAAATTCACCATTGTAAATCATTAAACTGCCACAAGATGGACTACTCTCCTTTAGAATAACTATTGTTGCATTTATTTTTTCAGCTTTTTCTAAAGTAGCATGAGCTCCTTTTATGTAAAGTTCAGTTACATCTTTACCAGACTTTTCAACCACTCTAGCCTTTCCATCAAGTACATCATTCCCGTCCCCGCCTACTATTTCAGCAGGTTCTCTGGGAGTTGAAAATCCTCCCAGTAATTCTGGACATATTGTAATCGCTTTATTTTCTTCGACTAATTTACGTATCGTATTATTAAGACTATGCGTTCCGTTATACCTTACCTCTAACCCTGCTAAACACGAACTCACTAACATCATGAACTAACACACCTTTCATTTCATTCTTTATTGAATACACTTGCTCTTGTTATTGAATTGTCTCCATTAGATACCGAATAAATCGAATAGAACAGTTTGTTACTCTTTTACCTTTCTGATAGGAAAATAGATAATTATTAGTATTACGCCAAATAAGAGCGTTAACAGTGGGAACAAAATTGGGAAGAAAATAGATGGGTACATATGCCAAGCATCTGTATAATATCCAACTGACATTGGTGAAGTACCACTACTATTTAGCACATGCGTTTGTATGGCATTTCGATTATTTTGACTAAAAGTTTCGCTCTCAATATGCCCTTCTTCATCTATTGCGTGTAATGTATATTTTATATCCACTAATGGAGAAGTTAAATTTATAATATTTACCCCATTTTCATTTATAATCTCGTCTTTTGTGTTTCTCAATATTACATACAATTTTCTCTCTTCTTCTTTTTTATCGAATAAGACGATAAATGAAATGTTTCCGTGATATTTCTGTATGCCTTCATGTTTCGCTCGTATTGGATAATTCTCCAAAGTAGCTAGTTTCTTGCCGTTTACAATGATAGTTAGATTTGCTATAGAGATATCATTATCCCAAAGGTCAGTATAATTTCCTTCCTCGATAATCGTTTCGTCAATTTCCACATTGTGGTTCAAAACTGTAAATTTTTGTGTAGGAGGAGGGTAGCTGTTGCTAAGGACATCCATTTCATAGCGATTATACATTTCTTGTGTATGGATTTTCTCCTTAATCATTTTGATACTTAATGGAAGTGCACTTAGTAACAAGATCATTCCTAGTGAAAACAAAATCATTCTTTTCTTCATCTAATTCTCCCACCCTTTAATTTAGGAAGTAATTTTCATGTTTCAATATCTTTTCTTCAATAAACCAGTATTATTCACTCTATAGGCACTTATTATGGAGCTAAACAATTTTAAGTAACAGGAATATTTTAACTATTAAATTCTATTTTATCATATAATTAACATATCAGAACCTACAGAAGATTTGAATTCTATGTTTCGCAATCTACCATCGTGTTGATAAAGTTTATATAAAGGGGAGTTAAATAATGGAATTAGAAACGCAAAGACTAAAAATCATCTCTTGTACAGAAGAGTCATTTTCTATTATTTCTACAACAAAAGAATATGAATTTGGTCCTCATATAATTATGTTTTTAGAGAAACTAACAGAGGATCCTTCTCTATCAGGTTGGGGTGTTTGGTTTGTTATAAAGAAGGAAAATAACACTATTATCGGTGATATAGGATTTAAAGGAAAGGCAAGTTCAGAAGGAATTGTTGAAGTAGGGTATGGAATTGTTCCTGCAGCACAAGGTAAAGGCTATGCAACTGAAGCAGTAAAGGAAATTATCCAATGGGCGTTTTCACACGGAAATGTAAATAAAGTAGTCGCTGAATGTAAAGATAATAATTTTGCATCTATTAGAATATTAGAAAAGTTGCATATGAATAAAATAGCTTCAGAAAATAATATGCTGAAATGGAAATTAGAAAAGTAGTTCCTATTTCTGATTAAAAAAGCAATTGGAATAAACTTATTCCAATTGCCTTTTTTCTACAATTTAGCTGTAACGATTGCTAGTAGTTGTCTCACATTACGCTTTCTTAGCAGGAATTGTTTTCTTCACCTTTTTAAATTGTACAAGCATGGCGATACGCCAAGGTACAAGCATCGCGAATGCTAAAATCCAGAACATACCTGCTAATTCACCGACGTCTATGGAGTTACTTAATACCATCTTAGCTACGATGCGGAATACTAATAGCCCTCCTAAAATGAAGACAAATGCTTTTGAACGTTTTAAGTAAATATCTTCGCCTTTTACTTCGAATTTTGAAGTGGCAATTAAAATTGTCGAGCATAGCACCCCTACAATAGTTGCCTCTAAAATTTGCATTGGATGTACTCGAAATTGTTCAAATACAAACATTAATGCACCAGAAGACATTGCTATCGGTGGAATGATAATTTTCTTCTCATTTGTAGGCATTTTGGATGCTTTCATACGTACAAACATCACAAAGATACCCATTACAATAGCCATTACAGTAGAACCTATTAAATAATATTGAGAAGGTATACTACTAAACATAAAAATCCTCCTCTACTTATCAATTTCGCATCGGCGTAATTGCATCCAGATTTTTTCGAGCTTGCTCGATAAATTCCCCTTCAAAATCTGCTGCTGTCACTTCGCTAATGCTACGTTTTCGCGCACCAAACATTTGTGACATTCGCCGGAGGCTACACATTATTCAGTAGCAGTTTGTAACTCCTGCTGAATAATGTAAAATTAACTATGCTGACCAACTAATTGATCGGCAGCAGCTTTTAACTTTTCTGGCTCAAAAGGTTTCGTAATAAAATCCTTCGCACCACTCTCAATGGCATCTAGGATTAACTTTTGTTGGCCCAACGCAGTAATCATAATAATTTTCGCGTTTGGAAATTCTGGAATAATCTCTTTTACAGCAGCAATACCCGTCATGACAGGCATCGTGACATCCATCGTCACTAAATCTGGTTGTAATTCTCGATACATAGCCACAGCTTCCTTACCATTTACTGCATTTCCAACAACCTCATATCCCCATTCACTAAACATATTACTAATTGTAACACGCATAAATAACGTGTCATCTACTACTAAAACTGTTGGCACGAATCCAACTCCCTTGCACTAAAAATGTATGACTTTAGTCTAGCAGATTAGAAACCTGTAAAATCACCAAAAATCGGCTGTACTAAGCGTGTAATATACGTTAAGCCATCAAAGAATAATAATACCCCAACAGCAATCATGACATAACCGCCAATTTTAACAATTTTTTGACTATGCGTACGAATCCAACTCATACGAGCGATGAAGAAAGATAATATGAAGAACGGAATCGCGAATCCTAAAAAGTAAGCAAACATATAACTAAAGCCTGAGCTAGGATTTGCGCCTGCTAATGATATAATCGACATTAATATTGGACCTGTACAAGGTGTCCAACCAGCCGCAAATGCTATACCAATTAGTACCGAACCGAAATAACCAGAAGGTCGGCTTTTAAATTGGAATTTACGATCTTTCATCAAGAAATCAATTTGTAGTAATCCCACAATCATTAAACCAAAAACCACGATCAAAATAGCGCCAACTTGACGTAATAATGTTTGATAGTTTAGGAAAAATTCTCTTGCTAATGATGCACCAAGACCAATCATAATGAAAATAATTGAGAACCCTAGTAAAAAGAATAGTGTGTGCAAAATTGCTCGCTTTTGCATCATTCCTCGTTCAGATTTCAGCTCATCTAGTGACATACCTGTTATGTATGATAAAAATGCCGGATACAGCGGGAGTGTACACGGTGAGATAAAGCTTAAAAAACCAGCACCAAATGCCAGAAATACATTAATATCAGTTCCCATATTTTCTTCTCTCCTTACAGTTACTGCCTACATCGTACCAAAAAAGAAGGAAAAATGCCCCCTTCTTGCCTGTGAACGTTTCATGTCGAAATTGTGTATACACAATTAAGTAAGAAAGCGTCTTACGAAGGTTCTTCTGCATTATGCGCTTGACTTTATTTTTTTGTCAATGGAATATGCAACAATCACAAAAAACAGGAGCGACTCAATTAAAACTTGAGACGCTCCTGTTCAGCGTGTAAGCATAACCACTCTATCTATTTTTATTTCAAGCTAAATGGTTAATTCTTTCCCGGGCAATATTTTTATAATTCTGACAATATCATTCTATTTCAATTAAAAGATCTCCTGTTGAAATGGCATCGCCTGCAGTCGTATAAACTTCTTTTACTACTCCATCTTTTGGTGCCTGTACTGTCGTTTCCATCTTCATCGCCTCTGTAATCAGTAGGTGGTCCCCGCGTTTCACTTGGCTACCTTTTGAGACAACGACTTTTAATACAGTTCCAGGCATCGTTGCGCCGATTTGGTTTGGATTGCTTGGATCAGCCTTCATTGCAATGCTGCCATCCACTTCCACCGTCATATCTTGGATAACGAGTTCACGTGATTGACCGTTTAACTCGAAGTACATCACACGTGTGCCATCGTGCTGCGATTCGCCAATGGATACAAGCTTAATGATAAGCGTTTTGCCTTTTTCGATTTCCACTTCGATTTCTTCGCCTAATTTTAAGCCATATAAGAACGTCGGTGTATCTAATACGGAAATGTTTCCGAAGTTATCAAGTGTTTTTGCATATTCCTCAAACACTTTCGGATATAGCGCATAGGCTAACACATCTTGTTTCGTCACAGAACGATTCAGTTTCTCTTCTAGTATCATTTCAAGCTGTTCAAAATTCACTGGCTCTAACAGCTCACCAGGACGAACTGTGATCGCTTCACGATCCTTTAAGACCACTTTTTGTAATTCTTGTGGGAATCCGCCATGTGGTTGCCCTAAATAGCCCTGGAAGAACTCAATCACCGAGTCTGGGAAGTCGATTGTTTGCCCTCTCGAAATCACTGTTTCCTCATCCAAGTCATTTTGCACCATAAATAATGCCATATCGCCGACTACTTTTGATGATGGCGTTACTTTGACGATATCACCAAATAGTAGATTCACGCGAGAATACATGTGCTTCACTTCATCCCAACGATCGCCTAGTCCTACTGCTTTTGCTTGTTGCTGTAGGTTACTGTACTGACCGCCCGGCATTTCATGAACATAAATTTCAGAATGCGGGCTATTCATGCCACTTTCGAAATCTTTATAGTATTTACGAACATCTTCCCAGTAGTATGATAGATTTTCAAGCGATGCAATATCCGCACGTACCTCGCGTTTGCCGCCCTTCATCGCGTAATACAGTGAGTTCGCGCTTGGTTGTGATGTTAAACCAGCCATTGAACCGAGTGCTGTATCGACGATATCCACGCCTGCTTCAATTGCTTTTGCATATAAATAAATACCATTCCCGCTCGTATCATGCGTATGCAAGTGAATTGGTAGATTTGTAGATTCTTTTAGCTCAGAAATTAAACGATACGCAGCTTCTGGTTTCAATAAGCCCGCCATATCTTTAATCGCTAAAATGTGTGCACCTGTTTGTTCTAGCTCTTTCGCCATATCTTTATAGTATTGCACTGAATATTTCGCACGTGAATCATCTAAAATATCACCTGTGTAACAGATTGATGCTTCTGCGATTTTGCCTGATTGACGTGCGGCATCAATCGCCACTTCCATGCCTTTAATCCAGTTTAAGCTATCGAAAATACGGAACACATCAACACCTGAAGACGCCGATTCTGCGATAAATTCACGGATTAAATTGTCTGGGTAGTTCGTGTAGCCGACTGCATTCGCCCCGCGTAATAACATTTGGAACAATACGTTTGGCACTTGTTCACGTAATTTTGCTAGACGCGCCCATGGATCTTCTTTTAAGAAACGGTAAGCTACGTCAAATGTTGCCCCGCCCCACATTTCTAATGAGAAGTAGTTATGCATCATGCGCGCTGTTTCATCTGCAATATCGAACATATCTTGTGAACGAACACGCGTCGCAAGTAAAGATTGATGCGCATCACGGAATGTTGTATCTGTTAACAGCACATCTTCTTGCGCTAAAATCCATTTCACTAAACCGTCCGCACCTTGTGTGTCCAAAATTTGTTTTGTCCCCGCCGGAGGTACGATCAATTTATCAACGTTTGGAATACTTGGCTGAGAGAAAATTGGCTTAGCTTTCTTTTCTACGCCTGGGAAGCCGTTTAAAGTTACATTCCCGATGTAACTAAGTAACTTTGTTCCACG
>NZ_JBIWCX010000030.1:0-9948 GCF_044761695.1 Lysinibacillus sp. NPDC097287 | reverse complement strand
GTTCGTTCTTACAACTGCTTAAAGCGCGCTGGTATTAATACAGTACTAGAACTTGCGAATAAATCAGAAGACGACATGATGAAAGTTCGTAACCTTGGACGCAAGTCACTTGAAGAGGTAAAAGCAAAGTTAGAAGAGCTTGGTTTAGGGTTACGCAAAGAAGACTAAGCGATTTAAACAAACTAGAAGATCAGATATTTTTTATAAAGGAGGGAAACATCCATGGGTTACAGAAAACTTGGTCGTACAAGTTCTCAACGTAAAGCGATGTTACGTGACTTAGCTACTGACTTAATCATCAACGAGCGTATCGAAACTACTGAGGCTCGCGCTAAAGAAGTACGTAAAGCTGTTGAAAAAATGATTACTTTAGGTAAGCGCGGAGATTTACATGCTCGCCGTCAAGCTGCAGCATTTATCCGCCGTGAACTAGTAACAACTACTGACGCAGAAGGTAACGAAACAACTTCATTTGCACTTCAAAAGCTATTTGATGATGTTGCACCACGTTATGCAGAACGTCAAGGTGGTTACACTCGTATTCTTAAAGTAGGTCCTCGTCGTGGTGACGGTGCACCTGTAGTTGTGATTGAATTAGTTTAATCATAATAAGAAACAAGTGGTGAAGAGGGTGTCCGGTTCACCGGTTGAACTGCCACCCTCTTTTTTTCAATGAATAATATACAATATGTTTATTGTTCATATTTAAGCTAAAGCGCTACATCCTTGAAGTCTTTTTTGATGACTGGGCTGTGTTCGGGCGCTTTAGCACTTTTATAATAGATTTATACGACAAATAATTAAGCTGAGCGTTATGATGAGCGGGCCTTTTGGGTGGCGTCTCGTTTAGCTCTCCGCACCTCATTCAAAAGAATCACGGGCTTGAGCACCCGTGTTTCTTGTAAATGTAACGACATGCGCATTTCTTCGAATGAGGTGCGCGCTTTTTTATTCTTTTTGTAAGTACATGTGATTAGACATTGCGCCAATTGATGGTGCTTTTTTTTATACCAACATATTGATTGTGGTAAAATACATACATAAAACAGTGTAATTTAGTTAGTAGAGCTGAGGATGTAGAGAGGAGTTCGGGTGAATGGCTGAAATTTTATCGTTAAATAATGTCACGTTTTCATATACACCAGATGATGTAGAAAGTCGTAATGCCGTAGAAAATGTTAGCTTTTCTGTTCAAGAAGGCGAATGGATTGCAATAGTCGGCCATAATGGCTCGGGAAAATCCACAATTGCGAAGCTTATGAATGGCTTATTATTCCCCCAGCAAGGGGATGTACGAATATTACAAGAAGTACTAAGTGAAAATAACTTATGGGAAAGCCGCTCGCAGATGGGGATGGTGTTCCAAAATCCAGACAATCAATTTGTAGGGGCAACGGTACAAGATGATGTCGCCTTTGCATTAGAAAATAACGGTGTACCGTTTGAAGAGATGGTGAAGCGTGTTCATGCAGCACTTGACCAGGTAAAAATGAGTCAGTTTTTAGATCACGAGCCACACCATTTGTCAGGTGGGCAAAAACAGCGAGTCGCGATTGCTGGTGCATTAGCATTAAAGCCTAAGCTGCTTATTCTAGATGAAGCAACATCGATGCTAGATCCGCAAGGGCGTGAAGAAGTATTACAAACTGTACAGCAATTACGTGTAGAAACAGGGTTAACTGTGCTTTCTATTACGCATGATTTAGAAGAGGCGATGCTCGCTGACCGCATTTTATTCATGAATGATGGACAGAAATTTGCTGAAGGCACACCTGCTGAGATTTTTGCACATGGCGATAAATTAGTAGAGCTAGGCCTCGATCTCCCGTTTGCGATGAAGCTAACGAAATTTTTACAAATTGAGGGTGTCCAATTAATGGGACAACATATGACAGAAGAAGAGTTGGTGAATGATCTATGGACATCAAACTTCAACAAGTAAGCTTTGCGTATGCGCAAGGTACACCTTTTGAAAAACGTGCATTATTTGATGTGGATTTTGAAATTCCTAGCCAAACCTATCAAGCGATTATTGGACATACGGGTTCTGGGAAATCCACTATATTGCAGCACTTCAATGCACTATTAAAGCCAACTTCAGGTGAAGTACATATCGGCGAACGCGTTATTGTTGCGGGTAAGAAGGCGAAAGAGTTAAAGTCAGTCCGTCAAAAGGTGGGGATTGTGTTCCAATTCCCAGAGCATCAGTTATTTGAAGAAACAGTGTTAAAAGATATTATGTTTGGTCCTATGAATTTTGGCGTTTGTGAAAAAGATGCGGAAGCTAGAGCGCGTGAGCTTGTGCGACTAGTTGGCTTACCTGATAGTGTACTTGAAAAATCACCTTTTGATTTATCGGGTGGGCAAATGCGTAGGGTTGCTATTGCTGGTGTACTAGCAATGGAGCCGGAAGTCATCGTATTAGATGAGCCAACTGCTGGACTTGATCCACGTGGCCAAAAAGAAATTATGGACATGTTTTATGCACTTCATAAGGAACGTGGTTTAACAACGATCCTTGTCACACATAGTATGGAAGATGCGGCTCGGTATGCAGATAATATCGTGATTATGCATGAAGGTAGTAACGTTTTAAGTGGAGCTCCACGTGATATTTTTAAAGATGTGGAGACATTGAAAAAGTTTCGTTTAGAGCCACCACGTATCGTACGCTTCCAACAAAAAATTGAAAAGATGATAGGTGTACCATTATCAAAAGTTTGTTTAACAGAAGAAGAACTAGCTGCTGAAATTGGACTTGCTCTCAGAGAGGGGCGTGGACAGTCATGATGGAAAAAATGATTTTTGGACGTTTTTTGCCGGGTGATTCTCCAGTTCATAGGCTAGATCCTCGTTCAAAACTAATTTTTGTTTTCGCATTCATCATCATTGTATTTTTAGCAAACAATACAGTTACTTATGCGATGCTACTGGCATTTACGTTACTCATTATTTTAGTGTCACGTATTCGCCTGTACTTTCTAATAAATGGCTTGAAGCCTGTGCTGTTTTTAATGGCATTTACCTTCTTACTTCATATTTTTATGACTAGGGAAGGCGATTTATTGTTCCACTGGAAATTTATCTCGATCTATGAAGAGGGGGTCAGACAGGGGATATTCATCTCAGTTCGTTTCTTAGTCCTTGTATTCATGACATCGATTCTAACGTTAACGACATCACCGATTTCAATCACTGATGGTATTGAGGTACTGTTAAATCCTTTAAAGAAAATCAAAGTACCGGTGCATGAGCTTGCCCTGATGATGTCAATTTCATTACGTTTCATTCCAACATTAATGGACGAAACGGATAAAATTATGAAAGCACAGATGGCGCGTGGTTCAGATTTATCATCTGGTCCGATAAAGGATCGTATTAAGGCGGTTGTCCCACTTTTAGTGCCGCTATTTGTTAGCGCATTTAAACGTGCTGAAGATTTAGCAACTGCCATGGAAGTACGTGGCTATCGTGGCGGAGAAGGACGCACACGTTATCGTCAGTTAAAGTGGGATATGGGTGATACGTTAGCACTTGCATTACTTGTTGGTATTGCATTTTTACTATTCTTCTATAGAAGTTAATTGAAGGAGCAAACTTTATGCGTAGATTAAAAGCCATTATTAGTTATGATGGGACACAATTTTCTGGCTATCAGGTACAACCAGGGGAACGTACAGTGCAAGCAGAGCTTGAGCGCGTACTTGCCATTATGCATAAAGGGGATCAGGTGAAGGTAATTGCAAGTGGTCGTACGGATGCCAAGGTGCATGCTACTGGGCAAACATTACATTTCGATACGCCACTGTCAATTCCCGTAGAAAAGTATATGAAGGCATTGAATGTGCAGTTACCAAAGGATATTCGCGTCCATGCTATAGAGGAGGTCGCAGCTGATTTTCATGCACGCTATAGTGTGGTGGGCAAGCGTTATCGTTATATTTGGTGCTGTGAGGCTGTGCAAAGCCCATTTAGACGTTATTACACCGTAGAGACAAATGGCGTAAAGCCTGATGTTATAGCGATGCAAGAGGCTGCTAAGGCGATTGTGGGGACACATGATTTCTCTTGCTTCTGCGCTGCAAATACAAGTGTGCAGGATAAAGTTCGTACGGTTAAGGCACTCGATTTTGAGTGGCACGGCGAAGAATTGCACATGGTCATTGAGGGGAATGGCTTTTTATATAATATGGTGCGAATTATTGCAGGAACTTTATGGGAAGTGGGTACAAACCGTCGAGACATAAAAAATGTTGAGACTGTTGTGGCATCAATGGACCGTGAGAAGGCAGGTAAAACCGCACCACCACAGGGTTTATACCTTGAAAAGGTGTTTTATTAGCCCTTATACAACATCACCAGGTGTTTAATGAAATTGCTTGACTTTAAAACACATTCATTATATGATAACAGATGGTATTTTCATTACCACCACAAGATAAGCCCCGAAACTTATAGTGTAGACTAATGAAAAATAACGGTAATCGAATCGATTAGGAGGATATATACATGCGTACAACATTCATGGCTAAAGGTCACGAAGTAGACCGTAAATGGTTAGTAGTTGATGCAGAAGGCCAAACTCTTGGACGTTTAGCTTCTGAAGTAGCTGCAATCTTACGTGGTAAACATAAACCAACATTCACACCAAACGTTGATACAGGTGATCACGTAATCATCATCAACGCTGACAAAATTCATTTAACAGGTAACAAATTACAAGGTAAACTTTACCGCCACCATACTCAATACACAGGTGGTTTAAAAACTCGCACAGCGGGTGAAATGTTAGATAAATACCCAACAAGAATGCTTGAATTAGCAATCAAAGGGATGCTTCCTAAAAACTCTTTAGGTCGTAAAATGTTCACTAAACTTAACGTTTATACTGGAACAGAACACCCACACGCTGCACAAAAACCAGAAGCATATGAGCTTCGCGGATAATATAAATTAAGAGGAGGATATTACTTTGGCACAAGTTCAATACATCGGCACTGGTCGCCGTAAAAGCTCTGTAGCACGCGTACGTTTAGTACCGGGTACAGGTAAAATTGTTATCAACAAACGTGAAATCGAAGAGTATGTACCATTCGCTGCACTACGTGAAGTAATCAAGCAACCATTAGTAGCTACTGAAACTACAGGAAGCTATGATATCCACGTAAACGTTAACGGTGGTGGATACACTGGTCAAGCTGGTGCTGTACGTCACGGTATCGCTCGTGCTCTACTTCAAGTAGACCCAGATTTCCGTGCTGCACTAAAATCTGCTGGATTACTTACTCGTGATTCACGCATGAAAGAACGTAAAAAACCAGGTCTACGCGGCGCTCGTCGTGCACCTCAGTTCTCAAAACGTTAATCTACGGATTTATTCGTTTCAAAAAGCCTGTCTCGATTTTTATCGAGACAGGCTTTTTTTTGTGAAAGCGAAGCGACAACAACGAACAATAGAAACAAGATTTTTTTATGTTTATTCAATTTATTAAATAGCCATTTTTTTTGCTTTCAGGCATAGTTTCACGCTATCGCTCGTACACTACATGTAAAAGGGTGGTGTATGAGGGTGAAGCGCTGGCTTGCACTAGGTTTAATAATGCTAATGAGTATACTTGTAGTGGCGTATGAAACGAATGCTTCTGACCGAAATTTTTTCTTACCTGACCCACTTGGCGGAGTTAAAATCGTCATTGATGCTGGGCATGGGGGGGAGGACGGAGGTGCTTCGAAAGGGGATGTGATTGAAAAGACGATTACCCTTGCTATTTCTCAGCAGGTTGAGAAGCAGCTAAAGAGAAAGGGCGCAACGGTTGTCATGACACGTACAAAAGACGGCGATGTGATGGCTGAGCATTCGTCTCCAGAAAGAGAAGGCACATTAAGAGAACGAAAGAAACAGGATATCTTCTTACGGAAAGACATTGTGGATAAAGAGCAACCTAATATATTTGTTACAATCCATGCTAATGCGATTCCGGAAACAAAGTGGCGTGGTGCGCAAGTGTTCTATCATAAAGACGGACATGCTGATGGGGAAATTTTAGCGAAAAGCATTCAACAGTCGATCCGAACGAACTTGCAAAATACAGAGCGGGAAGCACTATCTATTAAGGAAGTATATTTACTGAAAAAAGTGGAAGTACCTGCAGTATTAGTGGAGACTGGCTTTATCAGTAATGACGAGGAACGCGCGTTATTAGTCGATAAGGATTACCAGAAAAAAATGGCCGATGCGATTGTGGAAGGTATTGAAGAGTATTTACTTTCAAAAATTGAATAGAGCAACTGCTACTATGTAAATTAAACCAGTATGATATACTAACATTGATATAAAATAAGGGGAGTGTTCGTCGTGATAACTGAACTACAAGTGCGAGAAATATTAGGACAACTACAAGATCCATTTTTACATAAACCATTAGCAGAAACAGAAGGCATTACAGACGTTGCTATTAAAGAAGAAAAAAATCATGTGAGTGTTAAAGTTGCGATTGCAAAAACAAACACACCAGAACAAATGCAGCTTCAAATGAAAGTTGTTGAACTATTAAAAGAAGCTGGCGCGAACACGGTTGGTATACGTTTTGAAGAGCTTTCAACAGAAAAACTACAAAGTTTCCGTGGTACTGCTACTGAAGCGGAGGCACAGGATATTTTGTCACCGCTTAGCACTGTACAAGTGATTTCGATTGCTTCAGGTAAAGGCGGTGTGGGGAAATCTACGGTATCTGTCAATTTAGCTGTTGCTTTGGCACGTCTAGGCAAAAAAGTAGGCTTAATTGATGCAGATATTTATGGTTTTAGTGTACCGGATATGATGGGTGTTACAGATATGCCGGTAGTAAAAGAAAATCGTATTTATCCAGTCGATCGTTTAGGCGTTAAAGTGATTTCAATGGGCTTCTTCGTTGAAAATAATGCGCCAATCGTTTGGCGTGGTCCGATGTTAGGAAAAGTATTGGACCAATTCTTCCGTGATGTGGAATGGGGCGAGTTAGATTACTTACTATTAGATTTACCGCCAGGCACAGGAGACGTTGCACTTGATATTCACCAAATGCTTCCATCATCAAAAGAAATTGTTGTCACAACACCACATCCAACAGCGGCGTTCGTAGCTGCTCGTGCAGGTGCAATGGCGCTACAAACTGACCACGAAATTTTAGGTGTCATCGAAAACATGGCTTGGTTCGAGTCTAAATCAGGTGAACGAGAATTTGTATTCGGTCAAGGTGGCGGACCAAAGTTAGCAGATGAGCTACGTACAGAAATGCTTGGGCAAATTCCACTAGGCCAACCAGATTGGTCAGCAGAGGACTTTGCACCTTCAGTATATGCAGAAGAACATACAACAGGCCAAATTTACTTAGATATCGCAGCGAAGGTCATTGCAAAATTAAATAAATAAAAAAAGGATGTGTCTCAAACCCTTACGAGACACATCCTTTTTATATAGATAAATGAGATCGAGAAGGATTATTGACTGCTCTTTTCGTCTTTACCAGAACCTCCACTAGCTTCACCGCTGGCCTCTTTTTTCTCACCTCCGCTTTCAGAAGAGCTTGCTTCACCGCTCTTTCTAATGAGCTCTTGCCATTTTGTTTGCATTAGTGGGCTCTCGATGGTTTCTTTTACGACTTTCTCCATTTCCTTGCGCAGATTTGCAGATTTTAAAATAGTCTCTAACTGCTTTTGCATATCTGCTTGCCCAAAGAATGACTCCAGATCCTTTTGGAATGTGGGGTCTTTCATTAAATCCTTCATAATATCCTGCTGCTGCTTTTGCATGCTTTTGGCTACAGTTTCTTTAAACTTTGGATCCTCGAATGTCTTTTTCCAAAATTCTTGTGCTTTATCAGAGAGCAGTGTTTCTTCTGTCGCCTTTTTGACCTCATCGTGCTCTAACACCAGTAGCTCACGGAAGTCAGGTTCCTCTAAAAGTTTACGTAAAGCTTTTTTACCCTCCTCAGTTTGCAAAGAATCAACCATGATTTTTTTTACTTCATCGTAGGACATGGTAGTGGTTTTATCCTGAGCACAGGCAGAAAGAAAAAGGGTTAGGATCAGTAATAGGGTGAACTTTCGCATCGAACATCCGTCCTTTCTATAGATAAGCTCTTTCAATTATTGTTCACATTTATGATGACTTTATGTATTGATTGGCAAGAGAAATAGCTTTTTTAACAATCCATTGTTAAAATGAGAACAGAGAAATTGGAAAATTGGGGGACTTTTAGTCGTGACAATACGAAATTGGGCAAAGTTTTTCTTCTATGCATTGCTCGTTGGTGGTTTAGTCAACGGGATTTTTAGTTTATTTATTCGTTGGGAGTTCTTTCAGCCCTACGTAACAAATGGACAATGGGGCGAATTTTTCGCCGGATTTTTATGGATGGTTTTTTTAGGATTTACAATGAGTGTAATTGCACAGGCAGGCTTCTTTGCTTATTTAACATTACACCAAGTTGGCGTTAATATTTTTAAAACGTTAACATTATGGAACTGGGTGCAGATAGTGCTAATTGCCATTACATTATTTGATATCGTATTTTTCCGATTTGCACCAAGTGTCGATACAACACAAGATTGGTTATTTTACATAGGACTTTTAGTGGTATTAGTATTTGGATCAGTGGCAACAGCTATTCAAAAAGTGAAAATGACAGGAAAGAAACACGTATTAGTTTCTGCGCTATTTTTCATGATTGTTATTACAACTCTAGAATGGACAATCGCTTTAATGGGGCGTGATGCAAATATTGATCAATACGTTGCATTATTATTATTCCCATTACTTGCAGTGAATGCCTATCAATTATTAGTTTTACCAAAGTATAATGAACAATCCGAAATAGATCGTCAAAAACTAGAGGCACGCCGCAAAGCACGTCGCGAGCAAGCAAAAAATGCATAAATACAAAGAACTGCGCAAAGCTAAATTTGCGCAGTTTTTTTATGGAGATTTTTTTGATTGAATTGTATAGCCAAAAATATTCTCTTCTATAGATATAAAATTATTTTTTTCTATCAATGTATTAAGTTTGTTAAAGGAAACCTTGTTATTTTCATGTAATGAAATAAATAGGAAATCGCCTTTTTGTAAACTAGGTGCAGCATGAGTGCCTTGCCATATAATTGACGGAGAAAGAATATTCACCTGCTGTTGGAACAGTGTCTTTTGTAAGTCTGGTGAATATTGATGATTACGTGTAGCAAACCACAGTGGCTCCGAAGCGAAATGTTTTTCATAAATAGCGACCTCTTTTTTTAGTATGTTAGTATCAAGAGGTTCTTCTTTGGAATCCACAGGACCTAATAAGCCAGTAGGTAGTTTTCTCTTCTGAATAATTTCCATATGCTTTGGTGACCGTTCTATCCAATCAGCGTCCAATAGAAGAAGCGGGTAAGGTTCCTTTACTGTCGTAAGCCATTCTAAAAGTGGTTCATCTGAAAATGAAATTTCGACAACAAGTGACGTCCCATAATGCCCTTTTGTGACAACAGCCGGGGAATCTGTGATACTAAAGACTGAAATCATAGTCGAGTTTATAGGTTTGAAAAAGAGAAACGCAAATAGTATCAAGCACAGCAGTAGCAACGTTTTACGAACCATATCATAACCCTCATTTCATTAAGTATAAATATAAAAAATGATCTTCTTTAAAAAACTTATGATTTAGTGTTGACTTTAATGATTAATCGATGTTATTATGTATAAGTCGCCAAGAGGTGACACGCAAAACGAAACAACATGAACCTTGAAAACTGAACAAGCAAAACGTAATCAATAACGTTTCTAGTAGCTAACTCTGTTAGTGAATGAAACACAAGTAATAAATAGATATCAACTTTTTAGTTGATACGCTAGCAAAGCTAATGAGCTTTCAAACTACTTTTATGGAGAGTTTGATCCTGGCTCAGGACGAACGCTGGCGGCGTGCCTAA
>NZ_JBIWCX010000029.1:0-11442 GCF_044761695.1 Lysinibacillus sp. NPDC097287 | reverse complement strand
TGCGAGTTTTATGGTATCTCTAAAAACCAGCCTAATGCGAGTTTTATGGTATCTCTAAAAACCAGCCTAATGCGAGTTTTATGGTATCTCTAAAAACCAGCCTAATGCGAGTTTTATGGTATCTCTAAAATACAACCACTTTATATGTAAATTAATGAGTCCTCTTTCTACACAGAAAGAGGACTTTTTCTTTTTTATGATAAAATAGTATAAAATAACTTATTTCAGGAGGATTGTATGAAATTAAATTTTTATGATGTGAATGAAGAATATTTGAAGTATCTACAAGATATAGATGGACAAGTTCCTAATGTTGTAGAAGGTGGCTTTACAAAGTTTTTTTGTGGAATTGTATTAGAGGTGAATGGTTTTAAATATTTAGCACCAGTTACTTCGTTTAAAAGGCAACAGGGGACTAACCTTTTAATAAAATCTAATAATGGAAAAGTACACGCTTCTATAAGATTTTGTTTTATGATCCCTGTTAACGATGAGGTTATTACAAAAAAAGATTTTAAAGATATTAAAGATACTAAATATGTGGGATTACTTTCAACTGAATTAAATGCTTGTCGTAAGATGCAACAAGATATATTAGATAAAGCTGAAGAAGTTTACAGAATAGGAAGTACACCGGAACATTCTTTGAATTATACTTGTTGCGATTTTTTAAGATTAGAAAAAGCATTGGAACAATACAGTCAATAATAATGTTTTTTTACATAGAAGAATGTGGAGGGTAGCAGTTGCTATCCTTTTTTTTGCGCCAGCCTTGTTTACCACCTTACATAAAGTTATTTTTATATTAATTTTGTGGTTGTGGTGTTGTTTAAATATCCTGTTTCTAGATGAACATCGTTCCCAAAGCGCCGTTTTGTAACGTTATTTACCTTACCGTTGTAAATTCGCATTTTTCTGGCGCCATCCCAAAAAACCGTCTTTGAACCGTATTCATAAAATATACAGTAGTGTCGTTTGGTGCCATTTCTTTGATTACCGTTGTAAATCCGTATTCTCCTGACGATCCCCTTAGGAGCCTTCTTTTTTGTTTTTACGTGTGTCCTATATAAAAACTTTCTCGAAACATTTTAAACGGCAAAATACGCCCTTTTAGTGGCTCACAACTATGTAAATACGTAAATCTGTAAATATGTTACTAGGATAAAGGAACAAAAAGGAGGGCAAACTAGCATAAAAGTGTAGTGGTGGAGGAACTATTATGTCTATCAATAAATTAAATAAGGTACAGGTAGGTCGTTATGCAGAAAATTTAATAAAAGCTGAGTTCATACGTTTAGGATTGGAGGTTTATTCTTCAGAGGTTGATGATAGGGGAATTGATTTTGTGGTTGGCCATGACAATAATTACTATGCAATTCAAGTTAAATCCTCTAGGAACTTCAACTACATTTATTTTCGTAAAGACAAGTTTCAACCAAGAGACAATTTACTTGCTGCTATTGTTTTATTTAATTCGTCGGAAGTACCTAGCTTTTATTTGATCCCTTCAACTCGTTGGGATTCTGCTGATGATTTCTTTGTTAGTAGAGATTACACCAATAAAAAAAGCAAACCAGAGTATGGATTAAATTTATCAAAACGGAATCTGCATTTACTAGATTCGTACTCTATCGAGAGAAACTACAATTATTTTTAAGTCTATCTTTAAGTCTTTGCCTAAGAGATGTATAATACGAGTAACAAATACGACAAATAAATAGCAAAAGAGCTATTCCCGAAAGTTTGGCGACCCAAGGAATAACTCAATGATAAGTTCAACAGACAAAGGAATAACTCTGCCCATTTTTATTAAATTCGTTATACATATAATACACGAATATGAGGCATTTTAAAACCTTTTTGTGATAAATATTATGATGTAATATTTAGAAATGTTTGTTGTCCTTCCTGCTGTTTATTGCAAGGAGGATTTTTTTATGGGAGCAGTATCAAATATTGAACAGACGATTGACCTTGCCGTACAGTATAAATTAAGTATCATACCTACCAAAGAGGGTAAAGCACCAATGGTCGATTGGAAATCGTACCAAGAACAGTATGCTACACCTCGCCAAATGTACAGATGGATTGATAGCGGAGCCAAGGGCATTGGATTGGTAACTGGAAAGCTAAATGGCATTGTCGTATTAGATATTGATGTTAAAGAAGGCAAAGATGGATGGTCAAGTATAGCAGGAAAAACGATACCTGAAACGGTACAGGTAAAAACGCAGAGTGGGGGAACTCATTTTTATTTCAAGTACCCTACTAATCTAGATATTGAAATAAGAAGTACGGTAGATATGTACGGAGATCTTAGTGGAGTTGATATGCGTGCCGAGGGTGGTTTTGTTGTAATGCCATTCACCCCAGGATATTCATGGGTAGCAAATAAAGGCTTCGGTGAAATTGAAATAGCTGAAATGCCTGAATGGTTGATAGAGGATTATTTAGCCTATAAGCAAGCCAAAAATAAAAAGGTTAAGCCAAAGAAAGCTAAAGAAGTACCCGTAAAACCACGAGAGAACGTGTCTAAGGTGGGTAAATCCGTCGAGGAATATAAAACTACCACAAATCACGCTAAACGTGCTAAGGCTTTATACAGTGATGTAGAATTAGTAGAGCAAAAGTTACTGCCTTTGTTAAACCTAGATGGTCAACAAGTAGATGGCTCACCTTTCAACTGTATTCTACCTAAAGGAAAGGTAGATAGCCGACCTTCTGCAAGTTTATTCAAGGCAAAAGATGGCGAAGTATTGTATAGAGATTGGCGAGCAGGAGCAGGTGATTCTGATTACTACACTTTACCAGAGGTATATGCTTCACTGAAATATAAGCAGCACAAAAAGTTGAATGGTCCTGAACTAGCCACATGGAGCCTACGCTTGTTAGTAGATGCAGGTATTTTAGCAGTAGAGCCAGTACAAGCACTCGAATTACCTCCGGAGTTGAGCAAAAAGAAAGCTGTTGTAAAGACCTATGACGGTTTCAAGTTCCTTTTAGCAGTAAAAAAACTGTACGATGATACGCAAAACAGAACAGCCTTTAGTTTCCGTTTCGGTGCTGCTTGGTGTGGTATGTCAGATAAGACATTACAAACGGCTATGACGCAACTGCAAGCATTTGGGTATATGCAAATGGTAGGTAAAGAAGGTAGAGGAATAAGAGCTGTTAACGTGTACCAGCTAAGGTCGGATAAACGTTGATTAATAAGTATCTTGACTACTTACCATTAAAAATTACTACAAGTAGTAATATATATACTACTACTTGTAGTAGTTTTTTTACTTACAAGCATTACAAGCTATTAATTTATTATACTGGACTAATTTAATACCTTTGGGGAACACTATATATTTTATAAAGGGGATACAGGGTATATGGAGCCTATTACAAGTAAGCAGGAAAAGTTTCTTAAGTATTTGGTATGTAAGGTAGTAGATTATGGCAGACGATTATATATTATGGGGAATGCTAAAGGTTATGTGGTTCCTGTACTATTGCCGAATGATTATGATTTTGAAGTCTGTTTAGTCGATATGGGGAAAGTTGAAGCTGGAGAACTTATTGGTCAATTGATATATGCAAAGGATAATGATGGAGATCTCAGCAGAATTGATAAAGTTATAGCAGAAAAAGTTGAATTAGATAATACAGATCTAACACTTACAGATTTTCTATTTGGGAAACGTGTTATTGTCGGTATTGAATTATGTGAATGATTGTAAGTTTGACAAGAGGAATTATGAAATTATCATAGGGCAATTTATAATGTCACTTTTGGCTTATAGATTGCTTTTTATTATGGTGAGATTAAAGTACATTGAAGCACCAACTCCATGTAGACCGTCAGATGCTTTATATCCGCCTTCGCCAGAGTTACTACCAGCATGTAACATTTTCATAATAACCTTAACAGTTGTGTATATATAAGGGGCAGTATGTAAAAACTTATGTAACTTATAAAACTTTTTTTGTATTGAAAACAGCATGATATATAGGGAGGTGGCCAAAGTTAGGGGGTATTATATGCAAAAACTGCACATCTGGAGGTTTACTAACCTGTTCTAAAATGCTATAAATTAAGTACATAAACGTAACAGTTTGTAACAGTTAGGAACAGTTTCTAATACTTTCTAACAGTTTGTTACGCCAAAATGGCAAAATAAAAACCCTATAATGCTCGAACATTACAGGGTAGAAGTAAGTATTTTGCTATTAGTCCATTGCACCTTAATGGTGTCTAAGTTCATTGTAGTCCTTCTAGTCAGCGACCAAACTAAACTAGGAGGGCTATTTCTTTTTTGTTTTTATATTACGGACAATAGCACTGATTTCGTTAGCAATTAGACTAGCACATATGCCAATGATAAATGTCAGCATTCTATCACGCCCCTTTTCTGGTGCAGGGTGGATTAAATGCCTAATAATACTTCTTGAAATCCATTGTAACTGCATTATTGGCGCTATTCAAGGGAGATATTTTTCACTTAGGTATGTAAAAGAACCTCCCGCCAGGTAATAACTAGGACGAAGGCTATAAAAATTATTTTATAGACCGTTAAATTACACGATTTTTACATACATTTATATACTTAAACAGGTTTTATAAAGTGTATATTGGTTCGTACGCTTAAGAATATTATTAGGGACTCTCGTTATATTACGAGGGTTTTTATTATGTTACTTAATTTAAGTTACAGTATGATTTACATAGAACATTGTTAGGGGGAAATGTAAATGGTTATTTGTGTGGAATGTCAAGTAAGTAATGATCCGAAAGAAGAGACTTATTCTAAAGATGTTAGTTTTGAAACTGTGAATATTGATGATTATTATTGTAAGCCTTGTTTAAATAAAGCTTTGAAGTCTAAAACTCTTGTAAAATGCGATGATTGTGGCGATTATTTGGATAAAGAGTATGCTATTAAATTTACAAAAGAATATGATGAGAAAGCTTATTATTGTGAGGGTTGTGATGACAAGAATTCACTTCCTTCTTGGGTAGATGGGGAAGAGGATTTTGAGGACTATTTAGATACTCATGATCCTGAGTAAGTTGTTATTGTTTTTATTGAGGTGTAAAGAGTAGCTTTATAAATCATTTAATAGGTCCTATACTGTTTGCAACAATAGTATAGGGAGGCTTATAAGATGGATTATGTAGGGCAAGTAAAGCAGACCATGAAAGAACAGTTAACGAAAAACGGCTATATTATCAGCGGTCAGAACGGTGCAGATAAACATGTGCTAGATACTTTGTTAGACGAAATGGCCAAGTTGCATAAACGAATCGAATTATTAGAAAAGGGTCAGGCTTAACGGCTTGGCTTTTTTTGTGGCTTAAAAGGGGCGAGAAACGTTTTTAAGGTGTGTGCGGTGTATTTTATGGTCGAATGGTTTAAAAGGCGAGAGAAGGAACAAGAGGGGGCAAAAAGGGTATTGCGTGAAGGAGATGTATAAGTTTTATGTTTTTGTATGTAAATAAAAATAAATAATTTACTTTTCCTGTTGAAGGATCTTATACTGTATTCAACAAAAACCTTTCAATCTTTGTAAACTTATAAAAACACTTAGAAACCTTGTTCCCAGTAGATGGAATGAGGCTTTTTTTATGTAGAAAACAGTGAAGGAGATGTAATTATTATGGGACTTATTAAGCAATTAGAGGAAGAGTTGGAGCAAGCTCGTACAGACAGAGAGGCGCTTGAAAGAGAGTGCGTAAAATTATTGGAGACAGCATCGGCATTAAATAAGGCAGGGAAAAAAGAAGAGGCTCGTAAAGAAGAGGATTTATTTGCCAGTAAGCAAGTGTTATTTATTGCGGAAGAAGCAAAAATATATGACTTGAAGTCTAAGCTGGGCGAAGTAGGTATAAGTGGTTTGTATCACGAGAAGGCTCTTAAAATTATAGACAGAAAAAATTTACGTAAGGCATGGGATACTAACCACGCAGCTTTAAAAAAGGCTAAAGAGGATTATGAGCAATTAGTTGCTAGAACTAACGATAGCATTGAAGCAATTGAGTACGATTTAAAGCAAACAGATGATAGATTACGTGATTTATTGGGGGTTAACGGATGGGTAAAGATGTTCTAGAGGCTAAACGTGCATACAATCGCGAAAATCAACGCAAATGGCGTGAGAATAACAAAGAGAAGGCCAGAGCCTACGATAGAGAATATATGCGTAAATACCGTGAGAAAAATGCTGAACGTTTAAAAGCAAACAGCGATGCATTTTATAAAAGATTAGCAGAAAAGGAGATTAACAATGTCACAGAAAACAGCAATTAACTTTCAAGTAAAGCAATTCGGTGAACCTGAAGAACGTACTTTACGCTTTATTGGCTCAACTGAAGCACAAGATCGCGATGGAGATACAATTTCGGTAGACGGATGGGAACTAGAAAATTATAAGAAAAACCCTGTATTTCTATGGGCTCACGATTACAGTATTCCGCCAATTGGTAAGGCGATTGATGTGCGAGTACGTAATAAACAGCTGATTTTCGATATTGAATTTGCTAGAACAGACCATGCAAATGATATTTATGAATTATATAGAGGCGGTTTTTTAAGTGCTACGTCTGTTGGGTTCGTTGGTAAGGAAGGAAAGCCAACAGCTACGGGGGTACATTACACACGTCAAGAGCTATTAGAGTTGTCAGCTGTACCAGTGCCTAGTAACCCAACAGCATTACAGCAAGCAAAAGAAAAGGGACTTATTTCAAGTGGCATCACGAAATACTTTGATACCGAAGAATATGTAATTGAGATAGTTGAAGATAACAGCGTCATAGAAATTATTTAGGGGGTATTAACAATGATAGAACTATATGAAAAGCTAGTAGAAACTACACCGATAAAGGAATTAGAGGAACAAATACCGTACGATTTCATTGAAAATGCAACTAAAGAGCAATTAGCAGATTCATTATACAAAAAAACGGAGGAACTGGTTTTATTGCGTGTATTTATTGACCGTTTAGGGCTTACAGATGGAGCAAACGCATTTATCAAAGCAGTATGGGAGGCGGAATAGTTGAAAACAGATATGGAGTTACTTTCCGCAGTAGTACACGACCGACTGCAAGAATTAAACCTATACAGAACATTCGTAGCAAAGAAAGGTTTAACAGAAGAGTTTGCCTATTTATTAGAATCAGCTAAAGCAGTATCAGAAAAGGCGAGGGGCGGAGAAGTAAAATCAAAGTCCATAGCATCATTCCTACAACAAAAGCAACAAGCTAAATAACTAATAAGCATACAAAAACAAGCTAACGAAAAGCACTTAGAGAAAGCATTAATAAGAGTTGATAAACGAGGTATATAGCAAGTGATAAAAGAGTGGGGCGAATTGTCTCCCCTTATTTTTGAAAACAAGACCCCATGCGCATGAAGTTAGGAGGTGAAAGGTTGAAGAATTCCATATGTGGTGCTATTAAAAAACGAACTGGTGAACAGTGTAAAAATAAGCCTATGGAGAATGGAAAATGTAGGTTTCATGGCGGATTGAGTACAGGACCAAAAGATAGGGAAAAGAAAAGTAAGCAGATGAAAGGTAATAAAAATGCTGTTAAAACCCATCAATATGAAACGTTATGGGCTGACCAGTTTACAGGTAAGCATAAGGATCTGTTTCAACTAGCCCCTACAGATGCTTTAGAGATTGTAGATATGGATATTAGGAAAAATGAAGTTCGTCAGATGATGATCCTTGATGATATTGCAGAATTAAAGCTAAGTGGCGATAAACGAAAGGTGGATTCTGTAACGAAAAAGGAAGAAGCCTTAACTAGTGTACAGAATCAAAAAATACGTTTGTTAGAAACTAAGCTGAAACTGATTGCAATGAATGAAGAGAGAACTAGCGAAGATAATGGCTCATTAGATAGATTGAACGACATTTTAGATAGCATGCGAAAAGAAAAACAGGCTAAAAATAATGTATAGCAGGCTCATACAGACGTTTTAAGGCTTCGAGGTATAAAACTATTACCCGAGGTCTTTTTGTTTGGCTATGAACAGGCTGTAACATTATTTTTTAGGATATACGTATTTTTTAGGTTGTAACTTAAAAATATGGCTCGTTTTCTTATATGTTCTTATGTAGAGAGGAGAGATAATGTGAATTGTTATTTTAATGCTGAGATATTTGAAAAGGTATTAGAGTATGTTTATTTACGGTCTATAAAAAGTCTGCAACGCTGCAACTTTCTTTTCCCTGAAATAGCACCGTTATTGAAAAAATATATTGAGGTAAAAGAAAAGGATGTGCAGTGGCTTTTATGTGCGGAAATTGAATATCAGGAGTCTGTAGGATATGTAAGAGAAGGAGAGGAAGCAAAGAAAAGATGGTTTTCTCAACTTAGAAAGGATTATAATTTACCATCTGATTATAAATTTGAATGAGCCGATATATAACGGCTCTTTTTTATTTGGTTGAAGGTGAAACGTAGTTCACATAGAATAATACGTATATGATTATAGGTGAAATGAGGGTGAATTGCGTATGAACTTTGAAATAGATGAACGGGTAACCATTGGTAGTATTCTAGAGGCACTTAGAGCAGGGAATAAAGCAGAACACATAGCAAAAGCGATAGATGGCATAAGTCAAAAGCCATTTTTAAAAGCGTTAAAAGATGCTGGGTATGAGTACAGCAATAAAGCACCTAAAGGATGGCACTACATAGGTGAGGGCGCAGAACCAACAGAGAAAAGTATTTTTGACTATGTGAACTCTAGTTCATCCAATGTGAAACGCACTTCATCTAAGGTGAATAAGCCTTCACAGACGATTCACACAGAGTTCACTCTGAGTAATGCAGAGGTTGCAAGCAGTAATATAGAGGTGATACCGAATTCACCTCTTGTTCATCCACAATTCACACGTGATGAAGTAGAAGATTTGGTTTCTATGCTCCAAGAGTGGCGAATGAATAAGCAAGCTGAACAAATGGGCATTAAAAAGCCTAAAGCCGTACATGATCGCATTAAAGAACTTCCACAAGGCGATAAAACTAGAAAGACGATTGTCATTGATAAAGGGATAGGCGAACGTTTAGACGAATACTGCCAAGTGGAAAAGGTCAATAAATCGGACATTCTCCATTTAGCACTACTCGATTTTTTAGATAGAGAAGGTAATAAGTGATGAAGTGGTTTATTGGGATAGGTATAGGTTTTTCTATTATATTGCTCCCATTATTTATGGCATGGGGGCTAACATGGGAATGGACTGCTTTTGCTAAAGGGCAGAATAACGCATGGATAGGCTTTTGGGGCTCGTACTTAGGCGGATTGGTTTCGGGCGTTATTACATTTGCTGGCGTATATTTCGGTTTTAAGTTGCAAGACAATAAAAATAGAGCAGCTGAAGAAAAGCAAAAAACCATTGAAATATTTAAAAATTATGGTGATGTTTTCACTGTTTTTATGTGGTGCGAGGATATGATTAAGTATTTAGACGGTAGGTATAAATGGGATACAAAACGAGTTTTTGAAATAGCTGATAAGGCAAGGGAAAGTAATAAGGCTCTTCTAACGGTTGATATTGTTTGGTATAAGAAGTTGCAAGATTTACTTAGTGAGAGTTTTGAAATAACCAGCACAATCAATACCCTCGGTTTAGATAGATTTCAAGAATTGGACTCTGATAATACGTACAAGAAAAAAATAGAGGAAGTACATCAAGAAATACTCCAATACATAAAGATGAATTTGTAGGTCAAGTTGATACGTTAGCTTGGCTTTTTTTGTTCTTCGCTTATTTCCCTTGTATCTAGTGAGAGGAAGAAATGGTTACTAATACAGTAATAGCTTTGTTTGAGGGTATTTTTCGTAAAACCTTATACATAAGACTTTACTATAATGGCGAGAAGGTCGTACACTGTTTTTAACAAATAGGGGAAGTTTGGTGTGGGTTATGGAAAAGGTTATTGGTTATGTGCGTGTCTCAACTGAAACTCAAGCAGAAAAAGGTTATGGGAAAGACGTTCAAGTAAGTGCAATTATCGATTACTGCAAAGCAAATAATTTAGAGTTAGTTGAAGTTTTTTATGATTTAGGTATCAGTGGAACTTCTATTGAGCGAGATGGTCTTACAGAGTTAGTTGCAGCATTATCAGAAGGTAATATCAAACGAATTGTTGTAATGAATACAAGTCGTTTATGGCGGGAAGATACTGCTAAGGTGCTTATAAAACGAGAGTTGCAAAAACTTGATGTACATATTTGTAGTATAGAGCAAAAGGATTACGATATTTATAGTAAAGATCCAAATGATTTTTTAGTGAATGGAATGATGGAATTATTAGACCAATACGACCGTATGACCTTAAATAGCAAATTAGCAAAGGGAAGACGTGAAAAAGCTAAAAGTGGTGTTAAAGCTTGCGGTAGTACACCACTTGGTTACAGGTGGAAGCATGAAGGTGTAAAAAAGCCTATTGTCGTTATTGAGGAAGATCGAGCTGAGTGTGTGCAGTTTATTTTCAAAAGTTATTTAGAGTTGAAGACTCTTCGGAAGGTGCAAAAACGATTAAAAGAGCAAGGATATAAGACGCAGCAAGGTAAAGACTTTTCAATTATGTCTATTAAGAACATTCTTACCAACCGTTTTTATTTAGGAGAAGTGAAGCATGGTGAAATGAATTTTGATGGTAGTCACGAACCATTAGTAAATAAAATTACCTTTGGGAAGGTGCAGGCGCAGCTACAAAAGAATAATAAAAGAGGAACGTAAAAAAACAGGGTGAACTATAAGTGAAAGAAGGGTGAATAAACATGGAAATTGATATTGAAATGTTAAAAGAACTCCCTAGAAAGTCATCACAGGATTATTTAATACTGATGCACCAAGCACTAGAAATGAATGATAAAGAATGGTTTGAGGAATTGGCCAAAGAAAAGGTTCGGAAATGTGATTCTTAGATGTAACTGACCTATAAATGAAAAATAAAACTACATAAAATAAAAGGAATAGTTTGAATACTGTCTCTTAAAATTACTTATTCTGTTTCGTTTATCACTTGACGTAGGCCTTTTTTATTTCTAGCGTTTCCATCATTTCTTTTTTGAGTAGCAGCAAGTTATTTCTTTGCTTCTTGTGTTTAGCGAAATGGTTCTTTATTAGTGAGCGGCGATTTTTTAACTATGTAATGACATTGATTTGGATTTAAAGGGAATTATAATTTAAAATTGAATTTGTTTTTGGAATTTGTTAAGATTAAAATGAAAACGAAAAAGTTTTATGGTATCTCTAAAAACCAGTCTAATGCGAGTTTTATGGTATCTCTAAAAACCAGTCTAATGCGAGTTTTATGGTATCTCTAAAAACCAGCCTAATGCGAGTTTTATGGTATCTCTAAAAACCAGCCTAATGCGAGTTTTATGGTATCTCTAAAAACCAGCCTAATGCGAGTTTTATGGTATCTCT
>NZ_JBIWCX010000028.1:0-12781 GCF_044761695.1 Lysinibacillus sp. NPDC097287 | reverse complement strand
CGTCCTGACCCACCATTTTTGCGGGTGTAGTTTAATGGTAAAACCTCAGCCTTCCAAGCTGATGTCGTGAGTTCGATTCTCATCACCCGCTCCAAGAGGGCCTATAGCTCAGCTGGTTAGAGCGCACGCCTGATAAGCGTGAGGTCGATGGTTCGAATCCATTTAGGCCCACCACTATTCCGAAGTAGCTCAGTTGGTAGTAGCACCTGACTGTTAATCAGGTTGTCGCAGGTTCGAGTCCTGCCTTCGGAGCCATTTTTTATTTGTGGGGAAGTACCCAAGTGGCTCAAGGGGCGCCCCTGCTAAGGGTGTAGATCGCGTAAGCGGTGCGAGGGTTCGAATCCCTCCTTCTCCGCCACAATAAAAAATATTGGCCCCTTGGTCAAGCGGTTAAGACACCGCCCTTTCACGGCGGTAACACGGGTTCGAATCCCGTAGGGGTCATACTTAAAGCATAGAAGATGTTGAAAAACATCTTCTATGCTTTTTTTTATTCTATTATTATTTTTAGAAGGATCGAAGATGTTGATTTTGAAATGTGAATTATGGATAGCAATTATACAAAGGAACTAATGGATATTGGGCCAGTACTAAAATTCTATTTAAAGGATTATTGATAATATAAAACAAAAGCCAATTCTAAATTAATTAGATTTGGCTTTTGTTTTGTATAAACGAATATTTGTGGATTTAAGAGTAAATTAACTAAGTAAAAAATTATTTTTTCATTAAATTATTAAATGAACAGTAATTCATATTTAAGCATAATAACCATGCGTTGATGAGTATTAATCGTGAATAAAGTAAATATAAAACTATTATTAGGAATATACATGTAATAAAACACAGTGGATGAATTACATAGAATCTGTAAATGTAAGTTCAAATATTTGATATATATAGCAAAAATGTAATAATATTAACGAAATTAAAATTTCTAATTCACAGAAAAATATGAATATAGATAACTGTGTTGGAATTAGTAAAGGGGGAATTTAGATGAATTTTATGCTCGAAGTGAAAAATCTTAAAACTGGTTTTGATATAGAGGGAGAGATATATCATGCTGTTGATGATGTATCATTTTCAGTTAAGCCGCGCCAAATTGTTGGTGTGGTTGGCGAATCTGGTTGTGGAAAGAGTGTGATGTCACTTTCAATCATGAAACTACTGCCAACAGGGATTGGGCAAATCACGGGCGGCGAAATAAAATTCCAAGGAAAAAATATAGAGAATAATTCCAACGACGAGATGAATAAAATAAGAGGTAAAGATATTAGTATGATTTTTCAAGAGCCAATGACGTCATTAAATCCGGTATTTACAATTGGATTTCAAATCGAAGAGGTAATGCTGAATCATAGTAATATTACCAAGAAAGAAGCTAGAAAAAAGGCGATCGAGTTATTAAAAAGGGTAGGTATCTCTAGACCAGAAAAAATTGTTGAAGAATATCCTCATCAATTGTCAGGCGGAATGAGACAACGAGTGATGATTGCCATTGCGATTGCTTGTCAGCCGAGGCTGCTAATCGCAGATGAACCAACTACGGCACTTGATGTAACTGTCCAAGCCCAAATACTTGAATTACTCAAGAGCATACAAGAAAAGAATGATATGTCCATTATTTTAATTACACATGATTTAGGCGTAGTAGCAGAAATGTGTGATGAAGTAATCGTGATGTACGCGGGTAAAATTGTAGAACGAACAAATGTTGACAACTTGTTCTATAATCCGAAGCACCCATATACAAAGTTGTTAATGGCATCAATTCCACGGATAGACAAGGAAGTTGAAGAGCTAGCCACAATTCAAGGAATCGTCCCTTCTTTGAAGAATATGCCTAAGACAGGTTGCCGATTTGTTGACCGATGTCCATCTGCGATGTCGGAATGTAGTACGGTTACGCCTCAGCTTGAGACTATAGGCTTAGAACATGAGGTTGCATGTTTACTGCACAAAAGTAGTGATATTAGAGAGGGAGTGAGGTGACAGGATGGATTATACAACGGTCAAACAAGATAAAGATAATTTACTAGAAGTGAAAAACTTGAAAACATATTATCCAATTAAGGGGGGATTTCTTAGACATACAGTTGGACATGTAAAAGCCGTTGATAATGTATCATTTTCAATTAAAAATGGAGAAACATTGGGCTTAGTCGGAGAATCTGGTTGTGGAAAGTCTACTGCAGGTCGTACGATTTTAAGGTTATTAAATGCCACTGATGGGCAAATAGTATTCAATGGTCAGGATATAACTAAATTAAAAGGAAGATCGTTAAGAGAAATAAGAAAAGATATTCAAATGGTGTTTCAAGATCCTTATGCATCATTGAACCCAATGCAGATGGTTGGAAGCATCGTAGCTGAACCGATCATGAATTTTCATAATAGATCACTAAAATCATTAAAAGATGAAGTAATAGAACTATTGAGAAAAGTAGGCTTGCCGGAAGATGCTTATTATAAATATGCACACGAATTTTCAGGCGGTCAGCGGCAAAGGATTGGTATCGCGAGAGCATTAGCACTTAAACCTAAATTAATCATTGCTGATGAACCAGTTTCAGCTTTGGATGTTTCTGTTCAATCTCAAGTTCTGAATCTATTAAAAGAATTGCAGGATGAGTTTGATTTAACTTTTTTATTTATTGCGCATGACTTGAGTGTTGTTAAGCACATGAGTGACCGCATTGGTGTCATGTATTTAGGTAATATTGTTGAAATTGCTGACAAAGAAAGTACTTATGATGAACCTATGCATCCTTACACACAGGCGTTAATTTCTGCAATCCCAGTACCTGATCCAAGAAAAAAAAGCAATCGTATTGTATTAGAAGGGGATGTGCCGAGTCCAGCAAACCCTCCACAGGGATGCGCTTTTCATCCAAGATGTTCAAAAGCTATGGCAGAGTGTTCAGTATCGAAACCAACATTAAAGGAGGTGAAGCCGGGACATAGTGTTGCCTGCCACTTATATTAAATAAGTTGGCTCATCAATATTCTGAATTATTAAAAATCAGGGGGGATTTTATGAGGAGATCAGCATTATGGGTGTTCATGCTTATGTTATTAATGACACTAGTGTTAGCAGCTTGTAGCGGAGGTTCAACTACCACTGACAATGAAGGTGAGAAAGACAAGGAAGAACCAAAGATCGAGACGTCTACTGGTCCTAAAGAAGGTGGCGTCATTACATTTGGAACTGACGTAGCACCAGAAGGTATTTATGATTCTGCATATTCAGGAAGTATAGTTGATAGTTATATTCAAGGATTTACAATGGACGAAATATTTACAGTAAATGATGATCTGGAATATGTACCAGAATTAGCAACATGGGAAATTAGTGAGGATAAGCTAACATATACGTTTTCACTGCAAAAAGGCGTAAAGTGGCACAATGGTGAAGAATTAACGGTGGAGGATTGGGTATTTGCCCTAGAGACAATGGCGCATCCAGAGTATACTGGCCCACGTGGCAGTTATGTGGAAGGCATTAAGGGGGCAAAAGCAAAAAAAGAAGGAAAAGCTGATTCAATTGAAGGAATTGAAGTAGTAGACCCACACACAGTGAAAATCACTTTTGAGGCTGTTAAAATAAATAATTTAGAAAATCTGTGGCCAACGCCAATGCCGAAGAAACATTATGAAGGCATTGCCGTTAAAGACCTTGAAGAGTCAAAACAGGTTCGTGAAACACCTGTAGGCTTAGGACCTTTTAAAGTGAAAAAAGTAGTAGATGGCGAGTATTCTGAATTAGAACGTTTCGATGATTATTGGCAAGGTAAACCAATGCTTGATGGCGTGATTATTAAAGTAATCGATCCGTCATTAGCAACTGGTGCATTCAAAAATGGTGAAATTGACATTATGGATATTAGACCGCAATCAGTAAAAGAACTATCAGCATTAGATAATGTACGTATCGAAGAAACTACGGGAGTAAGCTATTCATACATTGGCCTTAGATTTGGTCACCGTGATAAAGCTTCACTTACAAATGTAACGGATTTTGATAAATTTAAATCGAAAGAATTGCGCCAAGCATTACTATATGCAATTAACCGTCCAGCAATGATCGATGCTTTCTTGGAAGGAAAAGCAGAAGTTGCGAATACTGTTATTCCTCGTACTTTCTGGATAGCTGCTGACGAGGCTGAGTTGAACCAATACGAATTTAATCAGGAAAAAGCAAAAGAACTTTTAGCCTCAGCTGGCTATGTGGACAAAGACGGAGATGGCTTCGTAGAAGATCCAAATGGCAAACCATTTAAAATTTCATTTGGTCACTATGCTGGCCCTGCAGAATTTGAAGGTCGTACGCAAGCTATTATTCAAGCTTGGAATGACATTGGTGTGAAAACGGAACTAGCAACAGGTACTTTAATTGAGTTTAATTTATACAACGAAATGAAAGAAAATGATGATGCCGCATTAGAAGCATTCTTCGGTGCTTGGAGTACGGGATCTGACCCTGATCCATCTGGACTTTGGGCAAGTAATGCTGAGTGGAATTTTGGTCGTTGGGTCGATGCTGAAAACCAACGACTTATAGATGAAGGCTTAAGTGAAAAATCATTTGATAAAGAGTACCGTAAAAATGTTTATGTTGAATGGCAAAAATATTTCAATGAGCAAATGCCTGCCCTTCCATTGTGGGAAAACTTAGATTTATATGGCATTAATAAACGTCTTGAGGGAGTTCACATTAACGCTGTAGGTTTCCAAACAGATGTTCATAAATGGTATGTAACTGAATAAGTAAACTATTAAAAAAATGTATGAGCAAGCTATAGTTAGTTAACAGAGAATCTAATTAATCACTGCTACTATTTAGTGGCCCCAAGTAAAAGGGGGCCCTGATAGTAGTAAAACTCTATAAGTAAGGAGATGTCACATGCTTCAATACACACTTCGAAGACTACTTGGCATGATCCCATTATTACTCCTTATTTCGTTAGTGGTGTTCACCTTAGCAAAAATGATGCCAGGCGATGCGTTTGCAGGAGAAATAGATCCATCCAATACAAATCCAGAGTACATTGCTGAAATGAGAGAGAAATTAGGCTATAACGATCCAATTATCGTGCAATATGGTCGATGGATTTCCGATTTTGTACAAGGCGACTTTGGAAAATCAACGGCGTATAAAAAACCTGCAGCGGAAATCATAGCACAACGTATTCCTAATACATTATTTTTAGCGGGAACATCTTTAATCATAACGTATATTTTGGCTTTTATAATGGGAATGTATGCTGGTAGAAAACCTTATACTCTTGGTGACAATTTGATTGCAACGTACAATTACTTAGCTTTAGCTATCCCGTCTTTCGTTGCAGGGATTGTTGCCATTTACTTTTTCTCCTTTAAATTAGGATGGTTCCCGTTCAATGGCTCGGTAAGTGTTGGCTTAGAGGAGGGGACATTAGCTTACTATGTAAGTAAGGTTAAACATGTAATATTGCCTGCGCTAGTTTTAGGATTAATGGGGACAGCTGCATACACGCAATTTTTACGCAATGATATTATCGAGAATAGCAGAAAAGATTATGTAAGGACAGCAAGATCAAAAGGAACGAAAGAATCGACTATTTATAATAAACATATATTGAGAAATTCAATCATTCCACTAGTAACATATCTTGGTTTTGATATTGCTACATTAATCAGTGGTGCGGTCATAACAGAAACAATTTTTACCTATCCAGGAATAGGTGCACTTTTTCTAGAATCTGTGGGACGGAGAGATTATGCGGTGATGATGTCAATCACAATGCTCCTTTCATTCCTTACACTGTTTGGGAATTTAATAGCAGATTTACTTTACGGTATTGTAGATCCGCGTATTAGACTAGAGTAAGGAGGGGAAACGTATGGTAATAATGACAAACAAAGAAGCTTTAACACCAAAAACACCGAAGAAAAGCCCCTCCCCATGGGTGATAGCAAGAAGAAAGTTTACTAAAAATAAGTTAGCAATGATTAGCCTCATATTTTTATTAATCGTAATTATTCTGTCGTTTTTAGCACCCTATATTACGACAAAAGATATTGTTCGTGTGGATCTCATGAAAATTAGCTTGCCACCATCAAGTGAGTATTGGCTAGGTACTGACACGAATGGGCGTGATGTTTTTACACGAATGCTATATGCTGGAAGATCATCATTAACCATAGGATTAGCCGGCATGTTTTTAATTGTCTTAGTAGGGACAACTGTTGGAGCTATTTCAGGGTATTTCGGAGGGAGGGTAGGACAAATACTAATGCGTTTGACTGACTTTGTATTAATGTTCCCATTTCTCGTATTTGTTATTGTTTTAAATACGATTCTTTCAGGTAAAGTTTCAGGCCTATGGACATTAATAATTGTCATTGCTCTATTAAACTGGGGCGGAGTCGCGCGTATTGTGCGCAGTAGAGTCCTTGCGGAAAAAGAAAATGAATATATTTTAGCAGCTAAATCTATTGGTGGAAAACCTGTAAAAATAATTATTAAGCATTTATTACCTAACGTTGCATCAACGATTATTGTACAAGCTACATTATTATTGGCAGTGACGATTGTTGTGGAGTCTGCATTAAGTTTCTTAGGTTTCGGTGTCCCAGCAGATACGCCAAGTTGGGGGAATATGTTATCGGAAGCAAGAAACTCTGATGTGCTATACAATAAAATTTGGATGTGGGTACCTCCTGCAACGGCAATTACATTAGTCATCTTGGCCATCAACTTTATCGGAGAAGGGCTAAAAGATGCAATGAATCCTAAATCGAGAAGGTAGGCTATTTTGATAGAATATATTATTAAAAACTTGATACATCGTTTTTCACTAATACAATGCAATGGTTTAATTGAAGAATTGAGGCTGGGCTAAATATTTACATATTAGTCCAGCTTTTAATTTTTTCTATTAAGATTTTAGAGTATGGATGGTATAGAGAAGCTCAGTTTATTAGACAATTTTGTAGTAAGAGGGAGGTTGTCATAATGGAAATAGAGAATCGATTATATGAAGCGGCAGTTCAATTAGTAATCCAACGCTATCCTAAAGGCTGGGGCGGTGCAGCAGCATTATATACTGAGGATAAAAAAATACTAACGAGTGTAGCACCAGAAGTAGTAAATGCATCAACAGAATTGTGTATGGAAACTGGAGCCATATTAGAGGCACATAAACTAAATACTCGTATTACACATTCAATTTGTGTTGCTCGAGATGATGAAAATTCGGTATTTAAAATTTTAAGTCCATGTGGCGTTTGCCAAGAGCGTTTATTTTATTGGGGTTCAAACGTAAAGGCAGCAGTAAGTAATAAGGAAAACATATTAGTTTATAAAACATTGAAGGAAATACAACCGTACCATTGGTTAACAGCTTATTTAGATGAATGATAGTTATATAGCTGAGGGCAGGAGGGGAAGTAATTATGAATAGTCAGCTAAGTTATTCGATACAAGATAATGAAACTCTGCATTTTAGAAATGAAAAAGTAATTGCTAAAATTACTACATAATCATGGAGTAGAAAAAAGGGTAGACTTGTTAGGATTTGATTAACAAGTCTACCTTTTAATTTGTGAAAAAATAGTTACCCTCTAGAAAGCATTCTTTCAAGAGAACTGCGTGCTTCTTCGGCTGTGTGTGTATCAACTTGAATGCGGTTATGCGGCTGACCTTGCTCAATGCTTTCGAGTGACCAGAGCAGATGCGGAAGGTCGATTCGATTCATTGTAAGGCAAGGGCAAAAGTTTTCGTTTAAAGAAATGATATGTTTATCGGGGTGTTGTTTGATGATGCGATTCACAAGATTCATCTCAGTGCCGATTGCCCATGCTGATCCACTTGGTGCGTTATTAATTGTATCGATAATGTATTTCGTTGAGCCTGCATCGTCTGCAGCGGCAACAACTTCACGACTACATTCAGGATGCACGATGATGCACATATCGGGATACGTTTGACGAACGATTTCAGTGTGTTTTACAGTAAAGCCTTCATGAACAGAACAATGCCCTTTCCACAAAATTACTTGAATGTTTTCTGGTGATTGATCTGTTTCAAGAGTATTTGTGTGTGGATTCCAGACCGCCATATTTTCGAGTGGTACGCCTAAATCATAGGCAGTGTTTCTCCCTAAATGCTGATCAGGTAAAAAGAATATGCGCTGTTTTTGTGAAAAAGCCCATTCCACCATTTTTTTTGCATTGGAGGAAGTGACACAAGCGCCACCGTGCCTTCCTGTAAATGCTTTAATCGCTGCTGTTGAGTTGACATACGTTAATGGAATGATGGTATCACCGAAAAGTTGTTGTAAAATTGGCCACGCTTGTTCGGTTTGATAAATATCAGCCATATCAGCCATTGAACAGCCTGCACGCATATCTGGCAAGTAGACGTGTTGCTCATCAGTTGTTAGCATATCAGCTGTTTCTGCCATAAAGTGTACACCGCAAAAGACGATGTGTTCAGCTTCTTTATTAGCGGCAGATAATTGAGCAAGTTGTAAGGAATCACCTGTTACATCTGCAAATTGAATTACTTCATCTTTTTGATAATGATGTCCAGGGATAAATAGCTTGCTACCTAATCTTTTTTTAATGGCAATAATTCGAGCTTCCATTTCTTCTCTAGTTAACGATCTGTAATGCTCTGGAAGTAGTGAAGCTTGTTGTAATAGACTAGTAATTGACAAGGAAATGAGCTCCTTTCGTTTGCACAAGTGCACTAATATCGAAAGCTTTAACTGAGTGGGTAATCGCACCGAGTGAAATCCACTGAATGCCAGAAGCGGCATATTCGCGTAGGTTTTCGAGCGTAATACCACCTGAAGCCTCTGTAGCAATGTGCGCTGGGACAGTAGGAAGCCATGCGCGAATTTCTTCTGGTGTACGGTTGTCGAACATAATAATATCCGCACCGGCTTCGATGGCTTCATCTAATTGTGCTTTTGTTTCAATTTCGACTTCAATTTTGACAGTGTGACCGATTTTTGCACGAGCTGCTTGAACAGCTTTTGTAATGCTTCCTACAAAGGCAATATGATTATCCTTTAGCATAATTGCATCATATAAACCACTTCGATGATTATAAGCACCACCTGTTCGAACGGCGTATTTATCGAGCATACGTAAGCCTGGTATCGTTTTACGTGTGTCACAAATCTTTGCACCTGTACCTTTTGTTTTGGATACTGCTAAATTGGCGGCTGTTGCAATGGCAGACATTCGCTGAACAAGATTTAAAATAACTCGTTCACCCATTAATAATTTTTGTAGTGGCCCTTCAATAACGGCGAGGACATCACCAGCAATAACGGGTTCACCATCTTTTTTGTGCATAGTAATGTTCATTGTACGGTCTAGTAGATGAAAACCATGTTCAATAATTAAGGCACCGCAAAAAATGCCATCTTCTTTTGCATAAAAGGAAAAAGAGCCTTGTTGTTCAGCGCTAAAAATGAATTCGCTTGATAAGTCTCCATCTCCGATATCCTCATTAAAAAACTGCTTCAGCATTTCCTCGAGTTTGATGATGTTCATATAATGTATTCCTCACTTTCATCTGTCCATTTTCAAAAATAATCCATCGTTGTTGCCATTTCTCGTCATTGTGTGGTTTATCGCTACGAATATGAGCCCCGCGTGATTCTGTTCTTGTAATCGCTGCATGGACCATTATCGTGGCAAGGACATGCATCATATAGAGTTCAAGTTCCTGTGGGTTAAGTCCACTTAGGTTCACTTGCTGTAAGATTTGTAATGTAGGTAATTGTTGTGCAAATCGTTGCATGCCGATAGGGTTTCGGACAATGCCTAATGTTTGCATCATTGCTTGCTGTAAATTTTCTTTTGTTAGTAATGCAGGCATTGGTTGTGTGTAGTCGCGCATGGCGACGGTAAAGTTTACTTGCTTACATCCACCGTGTAATAAGGATTCAGCCAATTTCTGCCCAAATGTAATGCCTTCTAGTAAGGAATTGCTTGCTAAACGATTTGCACCATGTACACCAGTGCACGCAACTTCACCAACAGCATATAAATTTGGAATTGACGTTTTGCCAGTATCATCAGCCACAATACCACCCATTAAAAAATGGCTTCCGGGTGCAACTGGTATTAAGCCTGTTTGAAGGTCAATCTCATTTTCACGACAAAGCTTCGTAATGGTCGGGAACTTTTCTTCAAAATTCTGAATACTAGAAATATCGATATACGTTGCTTGCCCAGCAGCACGTTTAGTAAATAACGTATGAGCTGTAATATGGCGTGGTGCTAAATCGAGCTGTGGATGAATGCCTTTCATAATTGGTTGCCGCCTTACATCGACAAAAATCCCTCCTGCCCCACGTACAGCTTCAGAGACGAGTCCTTTTGCCCCGCCATTACACCATAATAAGCTTGGATGAAATTGCATAAATTCCATATCACTTATCGCAGCTCCTGCACGATATGCTAGCGCAATGCCATCTCCAGTATTCGTCTTATAATTAGAGGTACATGGATAGAGAGCACCTGCACCACCAGTTGCTAGAATGACATGATGTGCAAAATAACGCTTTGTTTTCTGTTGGTCTTGTGTGAGTACGCCGATGCAAGCACCATTCGTATTCAATAGTAGTTCATAGGCCATTTCATAAGTATTGATGCCGACGTTAGAGGGAAGTTGCTTGAGTAAGTAATCGATCAATATTTGACCGGTACGATCTCCGCCAGCATGTATGATGCGATGTTGGCTATGCGCACCTTCTAAACCTAGAGAGGGTTCACCAGACGGTTGTCGATCGATAGGAAGACCATCCGTTACAAACTGTTGCATAATTTGTGATCCCTCTTCTATTAATGTTTCGACATGTTTCTTGTCATGATGGTGTACACCAGCAATCAGCGTATCTGTAATATGAAAGCTTGTTTGATCTTCACGGTTTGTGACCGCTGCAATGCCTCCTTGTGCACGATATGAACTACTCATATAAACAGATGACTTCGTTACAATCTGTACATGAAACTGCTGTCCGAGCAGTCGAGCGGCTTGTAGAGCGGCTATACCACTACCTATAATGAGAACATCTGTCTTTACATCCATAGACTTACCTTCTTTACAGTTGTCTTGACACATATCTTTACATAAAATAAAAGAGAAAACAAGACCTGATGTAACTAGAAAGGGAGAGGTACGATGATTTATTTGGATTATGCGGCGACATCACCAATGTCTCCTGAAGCATTGCAGGCTTATTGTGAAGTAGCACAGCGTTATTATGGGAATAGTGCAAGCCTTCATGATACAGGGGGACAAGCAAGTTATTTTATTGAGCAAGCAAGAGCGCTTGTTGCAAAGAAGCTTGGTGTTAGTAGTGATGGTGTGATTTTCACAGGAAGCGGGACAGAAGGGAACCTGTTAGCTATTTTGTCAGTTGCAATGGCTTCCCAAAAAGGTAAACACATTATTACATCGCAAGCAGAGCATACATCCGTTCATGCCGCGCTAAATACGCTTGAGAAAATAGGCTATGAGGTGACAAAGCTACCGTTACAGGAAAATGGCTGTGTAAATGTAGCACAACTATCTGAAGCGATACGTGAAGATACAGCGCTAATTACTATTCAACACGTCAATTCAGAAATTGGTGCCATTCAACCGGTGACAGCAATCGCGGATATTGCTAAGAAAGCGAACGTTTTTTTTCATGTAGATTGTGTACAGTCATTTTGTAAACTTTCAACACAGTCATTTTGTAAACAGGTAGATGCTATGACGATCTCCGCCCATAAAATTGGGGGACCTAAAGGTTGTGGAGCTGTATATATAAATCCAAAGATCCGTGTTCCAGCATTAACGCCTGGTGTAACACATGAACGTGGTTTACGTGGCGGTACATTAGATACACCAGCTATCGTCGCATTTAGCGCTGCAATTGAAGCTTTTCAGTATGAGCTTCAACATTATGAAGCTTTACGCCAATATTTACGAAAAAACTTGCCGAAATCTTGTCGTATCATTGATTCTGTTGAGCAACTACCGAATATATGTGGATTATTGATGGAGAGAGTCGAAGGGCAGTATGTATTATTAAAGTTAAATGAAGCGGGCATATGTATTTCTACAGGGAGTGCGTGTGATATAAAAAGTGATTCTGGAACAAAAGCCATTTTATCGATGGGATATACGATGGAAGAAGCACGTCAATTTTTCAGAATTTCATTTGGTCAAACAACTTCATTCGTAGAAATTGATAGATTACTAGCAGCACTTTCGAATTGATAATTTGAAAGGAAAGATATATTTTACATTAAGAATTCAACCACATTCAGGTCGGCAGAGAGTTCTTCAATATGAATAATGCCGACTAATGTGTTTTTATATCTTAACGTTTAGGTTTTTTAGATGATTTGTTGTTGCTTAGATATTATCTAAAATGTAATACTTAAGTTAACCTAGCTTGAGATAACAGTGAAAAATATTTGTATTAAAAAAGTAATAAATTTAAATGTTTTCTTTTTAAAAGACAATTGCTATAATGATGAACAGAACTAAATTCTCTGTTTTGTGTATAAAAAACCTTCGAAAATAATTATTTTCTTTTCTTTTATATAAAAGTGTTGCGTAATGTGAAAAAACGTTATACAATAATTATTGTCTTGAAGGACAGG
Organism: Lysinibacillus sp. NPDC097287; assembly: GCF_044761695.1. Classification (NCBI taxonomy): domain Bacteria; kingdom Bacillati; phylum Bacillota; class Bacilli; order Caryophanales; family Bacillaceae; genus Lysinibacillus; species Lysinibacillus sp. NPDC097287. The sequence goes on along the minus strand of NZ_JBIWCX010000028.1, from coordinate 118 downwards.
TTAAAAACTTCAAAACGAAATACATAGTCTAGTGATGATGGCAAAGAGGTCACACCCGTTCCCATACCGAACACGGAAGTTAAGCTCTTTAGCGCCGATGGTAGTTGGGGGCTTCCCC
>NZ_JBIWCX010000027.1:0-23264 GCF_044761695.1 Lysinibacillus sp. NPDC097287 | reverse complement strand
AAACAAAATTAAACAGCCAGTCTCCGGTAAAATACCGTAAACTGGCTGTACAATAAGGTGTTTTCTTATTGTCTCAAAAAAGACAGGCAGTGCCTTTGGCTTCTTCACGTTTCTTTATATATCGGTGTAAAGTCATTCTTGAAACACCTATCTTTTCAGAAGCTTCTTTAATGTTCATCTTTCCAGTATCAATTAAGTGTAATGCATAATCAATATCATCTTTATCAGTTGCTTTTCTACCTATCTGCTTTCCTTTGGCTTTAGCAGCCTTCACACCTTCTTTAGTTCGTTCTGATATTAAATCACGTTCAAACTGTGATAAACCACTGAAGATAGTGAATAGAAGCTTTCCTTGTGGTGTAGTAGTATCAAGCCAACTTTCGTTCAAGCTTATAAGGTTTACACCTTTTTCTTCAAACAGTGCAACAAGTTCAATTAAATCTTTTGTACTTCTTGAAAGTCGTGTTAAATCCTTAATAATAACCGTGTCACCTTCACGCAGTTGTTCAAGCATCTTATTCAGTTCTGGTCGTTCCCTTTTAGTACCAGTCACTTTTTCTTCAAATATCTTTTCACAACCAGCTTCAAGTAGTGCTTCTTTTTGTCTATCAAGGTTTTGTTCTACTGTACTTACACGCATATATCCAAAAATCATTATGTATCTTCCTTTCGGTGTAACAACCTATCTACAAGTGTAACAAAAAGGATTGTGTGCGTAAAGTGTTACATTCCGATTTTGTTACATATTTTTGTTACACGACAAACCCTATTAAATCAACGGTGAAGAAGTGTCTGAAAACAAGTAACTTAAACGGTCGTTATTGTTACACCTGTTTCACGTTAAAAATATTTAAATCGGTAGAAAGAACAATACACGACTTCTTTTGTTGTTCCTTGGTTTAGTGTTTATATTCTTTAGTTGGCGGTACTGGTGCAGATATATCAGGGTGGTGTGCTTACAGTGGTTCTTGATATACGAATATAAAGGGTATTGTTATTCATATGGGGTACTACTAATTAATAAGGGGGTACTGGTGTACAGATAACGATGGGGTATAGCTTTATAGGGGTGTCATGTTAGAACGTTTTACAAATGAACCTGAAGTTTCTGATGCTGATGCAATAACAGCAGAACCTGATGCAATTGAACCTGAATGGAATGGAATTGAAGAGGGTTGTGAAGGATTGTGTCCAGGATGTACAGAAGCAACTGTTGAAAGCAATTTAATTAATTTGTACATGAAAGATGTTCTTCTTCAGATTATTTATTGATGTATGTGATTGATTATTAATATTCAAAACCAGGCATACCCACCCAACGGGGGGACGGGGGGTGTGTTGCCGTGGGGTTATGGTTTTATATATCTGAACACAATTTCTGAACTTTTGAATTTTACCTAGTTGTGTTTGTACTTCCTTTGCAACTTCTGAATCACGTAAAATTGCACGTGTTGGGAAAAAGTTAATACTAGTATTTGATACTTTTACAATACCTTGTTTAAGTATAAGTGTTACATATCAATAAATTACTAATACAACAACAATAAACGTAATTCTTAACTCTTATCATTTTGGTAGGAGTTTTTTTGTTTTTCTAAAATAAAATGCAATTGCTGCTTCTTCAATAATTTCAGGAAAAACTTTTAACATAAAAAAATTTAATTCGTGTGTCTGAAGTTAGGGAACAAATTGTTAAAGGTGTGTAAGAAACACAAAACCAAAAGAAAGGGTGATACAAAATGATAAGACTTTAAACTTTATTTTCACCAAAAATTGAGGACTAGAAAGGGGGACGACAACATGAAACAAGTCATAAAAAATTTGCAATATATTCAGCGTTCAATTGACAACAATACTTATAAAGAACAATCGGCAATAATCCATTTATTGTTGACAGAAACAATTGGAGAAGTAAAGCAATTGAAATTCTTTTACGATGCACCTTATACATCGGAAAACTATCTAAAACATCACTTTACTTATATACAGTTAGCGAAGAAAGAGAAAGCAAAAGTTCTTTCTGATCTGAATGAATTACAAGATGAGTTTTCAAAAAGTAATGTCAATAAAAACCGTGTAATAAAGATAGTCACGACTTTATTAGAAACACGCCTAGGGAAACAAAAGATAGAAGGTATTATGAATCGTTGGCAATCGAAAAGTCATCGTGAAGTTAGAACTGCGAGAATATTTGCAGACTAGTAGAAGGGAGAAATGAAGAAATGACAACCAACAAGAAAGCACAACAATTAATAGATGCAATATCAGCACCTTATTCTTTATCAGAAAAACAAGTAAGTCTTGCAAAGAAACTTGTTAAAGAAAAGATGCTGGAAGGATTCACCGTTCAGAACTTTTGTAAAGAAAATGGTATCAGTACTAAAACCTATTATGAATGGTTTGAGAATCCTGATTTTAATTACTATGTAAACCAATTACAAGATGCAGTAATACCATCTGATGAAAATGAGGCTTTTCAGAAGATAAAGAAACACATATTGAAAATTGCTGATAAACCCAACCCATCTATTAAAGAAATTGAACTGTTTACAGATACATTTTCTTATGTTGTGGAAGCTGATAAACGTGAACGCATGGAAGCTTTGGGTATGTTAGACACTACCAAACCAGCCACTGCAACAAGTGTGGAAGAAAGAAAAGCAAGACTACTATCAAGATTAAAAGGATAAAGGGGATGTTGAATAATGTACGAATTACCAAAATTACAAACTGAACTATCGGAAGAAGGAAAAGCGATTCAGCAACGAATTGCAGAACGTGCTGAACCACTTAAAAATATATCAGCTTACTATGATGAAGTACGAAAGCTAGAAGAAGAAGCACGTGCAAAAGCTGAAGCTGAAGAAATTAAAAACCTACCACCAGTACCACAAACACCTGAACAACAGATTGCAAAACTTACTGAAGCAGTTATTGAACTTACTGAACAACTAAACAAAATGAAGGGTGGCACTAACTAATGGCAAAATTAACAGCAACCGAACAAATGGAAGTACTATTTAAGAAAACGGATTCTATCAGGGAACAATACGCAGTGGCACTTCAAAATGCTAAACAAGAAGTTCTAGATTTAACTGAAGCCATTGCTGAAGCTGAACAACATGTGAAAGAGATTTATAAGCATTATGTGCTTAATATCGTTTCATTGGATGCCTACCAGGTAGAAAAGAAGCTACTGGATGATAAGAAAGCCGTTCTGCATGTTGCAGAAAAGAAAATCGCTGATATTGCTGAATTACAGAAGGAAGAACTATCTGAAGTTTTTAATGAGATGAAAGGAATCATGGATGAATACACTCAAGAAAATGAAGCCAATAAAGCACAACAACGAAAGAAGTTATTTAAAGAAAAGGTTGCTTATTTGAAGGCAATTAATACTGGTAAAGTTGAGATTGAGAAAACAAATAAGTACGTGAGGATGATTGACCATTTACGTGTAGAGATCGGTGATAAGCGAGATTATTATTATGACTTTGAAGATTCCGCAGTAAGTGCTTTAATTCATAATCCATATAATAATTCCCCTGGACTTGATGTGAACCGTAATGAGATTGCTGAAGCTTATCATAAAGGCAATATCGGGGGATACGTTTTACAAGAAGCAAACAAATAAATAAAGAAAGTGCTGGTGCGTAATTGTGCCAGCATAATTTTTCATCCAAATTTAGAAGGGAGAAGGATGACAATGAAGAAACTATTTAAAAAATTTTTTAATAAAATTTTTGCACCTAAAGCAACTGTTCAGCAATCTCCGCTAGTGACAAATAAACACATTCAGAAGATGCACGATTTAAAAGGTGAATTGTCCGCAATTGATTCGGGTTTTAGTAAAAAGCTTGTTGAAAAGGAACAAGAATATGATACGGTTTCTATGCAGTATGAAGAAGCATATAAAGCTTATGCTGAACTGTTTAAAAAGCATAGGAAGGGTTTAGTGGGTGAAGCTGAAGTAATGGCTGAAAAGGCAAAGTTGAAACCTTTGGAAATGGCAGTAAATGCAGTCAGGGAAGAACTTGATACAATCACACAATATAAACATGAAGAAATTTTATCGCTGCTTAATTCTATGCAAGCATTACAAGATGATTATGTGAAAGCAAAGGCTGAAGAATTAAAGTTCACGGCTTCGCACTTGAAACGAATTAAACTGGAATATAAACAAAGGTTTGATTCCTATATTCTCAGTGCAAAAGAAGTCATGGAAACAGAAAAAGTCATGCAGTACTATTTTAAAAGAATGGGGTTTCATAAAAAGATTGCAATGTCAGAAAAACTTAATGCAATGTTGAAAGATGTACCTGAACGGTTTGAATGAAGTTTATGAAGCTTTAAGTTATGGACGTATACTAAGTAGATTGGAAAGCTATATTGAGAAATCAAAAAGTAATAAGTAACTATATTAAACGCACTCTCACTATTGTGTAGGTAATAAAGCCATTTGACATGCTACAATAAATCTAGGAGTGATCGAAATGGAAAATGAAAAAATGATGTTGGAAATGCTGAAAGAAATGAATAAAACAATGTTGGAATTGAATAAAACAATTCTTACAGTACAACAAACACAACGAGAAATGCAAAAAGAAATGGCTGAAATGAAGCAAGATATTGCTGATGTAAAACAAGATGTTGCTAGTGTAAAGCAAGAAATGAACCAGCGTTATGATGGGGTAGAAGAACGACTTGAAAAGGTTGAAGAAAAAGTGGGTTCACTTGGTGAAATGTTTGAACATAAGGTTAATATACAAGAAAAAGAAGATAGCATTATGAAAACATTGAAATACCTTTCCCATAAAGTTTCGGAACATGACGAAGATATCTTTCATTTGAAAAAAAGAAATAGAAACTAGCATCCTTTGGGGTGCTTTTTTTGCGTAATTGAATAATTTTGAATATTAATATTGTAAAAATAATAAAAAACAAGTAAGTATATTGGCAGATGTGGGTTGGTTCCATATTAAGCAGTAAAATCAAAAGATTACAAAAGTAAACAAGTGTATACAATTTTTGTAAGATATAATTAATTTGAGGTGAAAAATATGGAACAAAAGACAATCGAACGTATAGAAAAAATTAATACAATGGATAGTGATATCTTACCTTTAGTCCTTATAAAAGCACAGGAATTATTTTGGGGGTTAGATAGAATAATTGATGAGAACACAGATTTATTAATTTCTGAAGTTACCAGTAATAAGAAAAAACTGAAAGTAGTTAAAGAACTTCTTCAGGAATTTGGTGAAAATGTTAGTACCGATTATTTAGTGAATATGAATGGTGATTTTTTTAGTAAAGAATTATTAAAGTATCTTGGCTTTGATGTTAGAGATGAAATTACCGATGATATAATCTTTGACTACTGTAGGTCTACAGATAAAAATAAGGATATAAATTTATTAAAAGAAAAGTTAATCGAAGCAGCTATTGAATGCGATGGAATTGATGAAGAAGCTGAATTTAAGGCACTAGAAGAGTATGGCGAATCAGGAGGAAGAGTGTATAAAGGCGAACAATTATACACTGAAGAGTGGTGAATACGTAACTTTGAATACATTCAGCGAATACTGGTTATTTTCTGTTTCGCTATTTACCATGAAATATATCAAAGGATAATAGTGTACGTAATAATGTAGAGATTTAATATTGCTATTATATATGTAAATATAAATTGTTGTATACTATTAAAATATACCTAAGGATTTAGTGTTTTTTAGTGGAAAATTGGTTAGTTTTGTATCTTTTATAATTCCAAATAATTAGATTGTAATATTATGGGGATGTGCTAAAATTATAATGTATAACTATTGCATATATGTAAACCTATTACAATGGACTTTTGGGAGGAAATACAATGACTAATGCACCAATGAGTAAAGAAGAACTGAAGCAAGCAAAGAAAGATGCGAAAGCATTACTGAAGAAACCATTCTACAAAAAGTGGTGGGTGTGGTTAATTGCTGTAATTCTACTATTTGCAATGTTTGGTGGTGGAGAAGATACACCTGAAACTGCTGATAAAGCTGATACACCAAAAGCTGAAACTGGATCAGCACCTGATGCTGATGGAAAGGTTGAAACTTCTGCTGAACCTAAAAAAGAAGAAACTAAAGAACAAGCAAAAGTACCTGGTATCGGTGAAGTTATTAATGTTGGTGATGTAGAATTTACTGTAAACGGTACTTCTACTGCTAAAAACGTGGGTGGTCAATTTGGAAGCAATGCAACTGGTACGTATTTATTAGTTGATGTAACAGTTAAAAACGTGGGTAACGAATCAATTACAACTGATGCTTCATTCTTTAAACTAAAAGCTGGTGAAAAAACTTATGATGCAGATAGTGGTGCTTCAATTAGTGCTGATAGCGAATTAAAATTCTTCCTACAACAAGTAAATCCTGATTTGTCGAATACAGGAACAGTTGTATTTGATGTATCTGATGAACTAATTGCAAACCCTGATTTAATGTTACAAGTTCAAACTGGTTTCTTCGGTACTGAAACTGGAACAATTAAAATTGGCCAGTAAGATAATATTTGAATAATAGATGGTGGTTTGTAGGTTTATAACCTTTCAAATCATCGTCTTTTTTATGGTGATAGATAAATGATCTGTTGTGTTTACATCTATTTTTCTTCTCTGTACCTATAATTTGGACTACTTTTAAAAGTATCCGGAAATATAATGTTCAAGGTAACTTTATTTGCATTACATATTGTAGAATTAGTCAGAGTTATATATACTGTATTTAACTCGGTCAAAGTTCGAGAACTGTAATATTGAATAACATTAAAATATAACGTTTTTTTACATAAAATTCAAGTCGGTCGGGGGTTCGAATCCCTCCTGGGACGTACAGTTAAACACAGTTCAAGCCTTGATGTGACAGGGTTTGGAACAGATAAGGGATGCTAACACAGATTATAACACTGTGGGAGTATCCCTTTTTTTGTCCCTACAATGATCAACTATCTTCCAACTTAAATTATATGGAGGAATCAGTATGACAAAGAGGAACAGTATTTTTGATGTAAGCACTGATATTAGCCTATTCCAACAAAGCATGGAAGTAAAGCAACAGCCAATTACAAAGCAAGGTAGACATTTAGAGCATGTTATGGAGATCTTGTCGCAGCAAATGAAAGTAAGTGGCTTTAGAGAAAGAACTATTACAGACTACAATGGTTACATGAAACAGTTTAGAGATGTGACAAGAGTGGATTTTCTGGAGGATATTACAGTAGATACAATGTATCTGTGGTTGAATTCAATGGATGTTTCCAATCAAACAAAGCTAACAAGACTTAAATGTTTAAAAGCAATACTGGGCAAATGTTTTAACAATGGATGGATTGAGTCTAAGTTTTGGCAGAACATTAACATCAAGGTAGATAAGAAGGTTAAACAAGGTGCTAAGAAGGATGATGTAATGATTTTACTTTCCTTGTTAGACTTGAAGACTTTCATTGGGTTAAGAGATGCAGTAGCAGTTCTTACACTGTATAGGACAGGTGTAAGGATTAATACTCTTGGACAATTACAGGAGCATCATATTGACTTTGAGAACAAGTTACTTTCAATGGATGGCACAATTCTAAAGAATCATAAAGTTCTAAAGCTACCTATTGATGATGAGTTGATTGGCTTACTGAAAGTGTTAATTATGCAGAATAACAAAGTCAGAGCATACTATGGAGAACAGAACTCATATGTATTCATTAGTTACAAAGGAACATCTCTTAATACTAAATCAACTAATAATGAAATATCTAAGCAGCTAAACAAATATTCTAACAAATATGGTCTGAAAAACATCAATCCCCATGCTCTTAGAAGGGGGTATGCAAAGAGTTTACTTGATAAAGGAGCAAACCTTGCATTAATCTATAAAGCTCTAGGACATGCCAATTTATAGGTTACAACACAATATTTAGACTTAGATGTTGAGGAAGTAGCAGATAATCTAAGGGAGTTTTTATAACAGCAAGATATTTTTTTTGTAGAAATTATTCACACACTTCCTCCCATACTCAAATGGGATATTCTCACTTAAGTGAGGGGTGCTTACATATATCAAAACTATAAAGATTTCAGACCATATTAAATAGATGAATTAGTCCATAGGGAATCTGTACAATAAATTATTTTAAAGAAGGTAGCAAGGACTATAAAGCACGAGAGGGAGGTGAGGTACCCCTCTTGTTTAAAATTTAATGGTATTGGAACCAAGCATACCACTTATTATTCTTATCCTTAACTATATAGAGCTCCCCTAATGATCCACTTTGAGCGGGTAATAACCTTGGAAATCTTAGCCTGACAAACCAAGAATGGTCTGCTACTTCCTTACCACAAAAGTTACTAGCCATTTTATAGTAATGCTCATCAAATCCAGTTAAGTTTGGCATAGGTTTGATAACCTCAATCCTCCACTCTTTGTAATCAGGACTTGAGCCATAGGCTTTTGGGATAATTTCATTTAAAGCACTTATAAGCTCATTTTTATCTTTTTCAGTAGTTTTCATCAACATTTCTGTTTTAGGACATTCTAAGCCCTCTGGTTTTGCACCTGAGGAGATTGTTGGACAAATAAAAATAAAAATAATTAAGGTCATTAAAATTTTTCTCATGTTCTCACCTCAGAATAGTTTTATCCCAATTCCCTAAAAAAATTCTAAATAATTTGCTCTTATTGGCACAAGTTATATATGAAAAATATTTTAGAAAGGCATAATACCCCATGAGAAAATTAGCTTATATCTTAACTGCCGCAATAATTATTCTAATAATTCCAAATGATACTCATGCTCAAAGTGAACAGCCTGATTATAAGCTTATTTATGATACTTTGATTACAACCCTTTACCCATCCATAGAGCAGGAAATCATTAATTACTATGGCTATCCCAAACTATATGAGGATGCTAAAATTCTGAGTATTACAAGAAAACATGAGGGTAGTTTTGATTTTAATGCAGAAGTTCAAGTCACAACATTTGAACATGCACATGACCCTCCTTATGGTAAGGAAACAATGACTTTTAATATAAGTCCATTTGGGGTTAAAACCATTAGCTTTAAACATGAGGGAGGTAAAGAAGAAAAAGGAATAAATGAATTCTATAGTGAAACACTTTCAGATATAAAACAGTCTTTTAATTTGAATTTAGAGCCTTACTCTTCCTACACATATAATCAGTTGCAATACCAAACAGAATTAAATAATGAATTTAAATCTCTTGTTAATATTGCAGAAGAAATAGTAACCAACATTTTGCTTCCTGAGAGAAAGATACCCTACAAAAATGTTATAGACCCTGTAACCTTTATAAAAGGCAACACAGGTTATATGCTCTTTAAAAGGTCTGATGGTACAAATGTAATTTATCAAGTACAAAAGAAAGATGGTGTTTGGATAGTAACAGATAAAAATAGTAAACAAGGTAAGAAAATGGATTATAAATTACTATGGTATGTATAAAAAATAAGCCTAACTGATTTAATCAGTAGGCTTGTTTAAGTAGTAATAATGATGTTAGTTTATCATGTTACACATATTCATTTTCTCCACTGATGTGCTTTATAAATCCCTTAGAATGATTAGAAATACAGCTACTTTGCGAAAGGGGAAAAATGCACAAGTGCTGTCTCTGATTTCATTCAACTATCAATGTACAAATAATTGGTACAAAAGAGTTTTGGAGGAGGATATTTTGTTGTGGTCTTGGATTCTTTGATGCAGTAAAGTGCTGATGTACCTAGGGATTGCCTACTGTAAAACCCAAGAAATCAGGAGTCCATGCAATAGTGAATAGCACAACAAAATCATATTTTATATCATTTGTCATTTATTTAGACCTGTATAGGGGGGGATACACCCCTCAGATTTCCTGTAATAATTGAACAGAAAATGCCTACAATAATTTTTTATCTATTTTGGAAGTATTTTTTTGAGGACATACTAGCTCTTATATAGTCTCTCTCAAAAGAACACTTTCTTTTTGCAGGATACTCCTTTAAATTACTCAATATCATCTTTTGGGAGTCTATATTTAAATACAGATATTTCTTGAACTCCATATTGGGGTTCTTTTTTATTGTCATTAGTTGACTCAGAAACAGCTTGAATAGTTAATATTAAAGGATTTCCTACCGCTTCTAAATCCAAGACCAAAATAAAGAGTGTCACAATTGTTTATGGAAATCTAATTATACAAGTGAAAGGAGGAATGAAAAGTTGACACTAAAGAGTATAAAGAATTTAAAGAGATTAAAGCATATAAAGAGATTAAAGTTTCCGCATCATAATTTAAACAATAATGTTCCACGACAACTGTTATCAAGGGACTTTTTCATACAAAAAGAGCCTCTTGATTGCAAGTGAAGATACGCTTGAAGAACTGAAAGAGTCAATGATTGAATTGTTTAAGGCAATGATTGACAGAAGTCATGGAGGGAATTTTCCTGATCTTGAAAGCTATGAAGTTGGAGAGCTACTTCAAGGTGTAGATGTTATCTGGATTATATATGAGGTTGAGGAAAGTCCTGACTCAAGCAATTCAACTGAAGAAAATTAACTGAAAGACTGACATTAAGGTAGGGAAGTATTAGAGAAGTCTTTAAATTGGGAATAAAACCTCAGTGACCTTATTGAACTAAGGGAGCAGAATTGATAAAGATATTATTATTGTGTTTATGAATGGATTAGGATATGATAAGAACATACGTTCCGTTTCGTGGGATGTTTTATGTTCATTAGGGGACAGGGTCTTCGAATTTTGTGAAGAGATATTATCAAAGCTTCACATATAAATCCACGCCTTTGTAAATTGAATAATCAAAAAGCTGAGTGGATAAAGTAAAGTAAAGGTGGTAATAGTAAATGAAAACAGATAATAAAGAAACGATAACAGTAGAGACTACAATTAATGCACCTGTCGAAAAAGTATGGAAATATTGGACAGAACCAGAGCATATTACAAAGTGGTCATTTGCTTCTGATGATTGGCATGCACCCCTTGCAGAAAACGATTTAAGAGTGGGTGGAACGTTTCATACAAGGATGGAAGCAAAAGATGGTAGTTTTGGTTTTGACTTTGGTGGAGTATATTCAGAAATTAAAATTAACGAGTTGATTTCTTATACTCTTGGAGATGGAAGAAAAGTTATAGTTACTTTTATTAGCCAAGAAAGAGATACGAAGGTAATTGAAGTTTTTGAGGCGGAAGCTACTCATTCTAACGAGCAGCAAAAAGCAGGTTGGCAAGCTTTGTTAGATAAATTTAAGGAATATAGCGAACTTTCTCATGAAAATGAAAATTTGAAAGGAGAATTTTAAAAATGAATCAAGAGGTCACTACTTTTATCGATAGCCTCAATCAACAATGGAAGATTGATGTATGCAATCAGCTTCGTGAACTTGTCCATAAATCTATTCCTGGTGTAGAAGAAAAGATTCAGTACAAAAAGCCACATTTCTTAAAAGATGGAAAATTTGCTGCGGTGATTTCTCCTTCTAAAGATGCTATTGCGTTCATGATTATGAATACTACTGAACTAGAAATTCCTAAAGGCTTTGAAGGTCCTGCTGAACGAAAATGGTTAAAAATTCGTGAGGGAGATTCCCCTGATTATGATTTACTGGCACAGTTACTTGTTCAAGCATCAAGTACACTTTAACTAAAAACTAACCACTTAAAAAATTTGCAAAAAATGCGTGAGTGGGACAAAAGACAAGAGAGACCATATTTTTGGTCTTTTTTCTGTTTCATTAATATATTCTCATGTTAAACCCCCCCCTTCATATCAAAAAATTCATTTTATAACTACATCAATGAGTTTACTTCCATGAAAGACCGTAATAATCTTTCAACATCTGTGGTGAAGTGGTGATTTTTAAGCTTCATGGGTGGCTAACTGGGCTGTAGTTCAATAAGAATTAAACAACTTTATTATCGCTATACATCAGAAAAATGCGGATTTACAACGTTATACACTCAAAGTAAGCTCGATAATTAAAAAAACAGTGCATCTATAATGTACAATTAATAACTAGTGTATTTATCAATTTAATTTTTGGGGTATCTTATATGAAAAAATTTTTAGCCATTATATTTGCTTTATTAATTGTTTCAGCACCAATCATTCACTGGGCAATTACTAATCCTTCTAATTCAGTAGGTTTCTCGAAGGATGTAAAAGTTGATGATACGATGATTCAACAAATAATTAAAGATTCTATTAAGAAAGTTTTTAATACAGAAAATGTAACAATTAGCGAAGAAAATATAATAATAAAAATTGAGCAATGATGAAAAAATGTACTTAAACAAACGGGGTTTTTAGTGAAACAAGGGTGTATAAAGGATACAAAACAAACCTAATAAACGTTTCTTGGTTTTTTCTAATGAATATTATTTATACAACTTTTTATGCAGGGTGTGGAAACAATTGATTTATCAACAAATACACATTTATGATTAGCTGTCTAGGGTGCATAAAATCGTGCATATGCGTACTCATTTGAGCCTAGAACATTTTTCACCAATTATAGCGCCCATTAATTAAATATCGAAATGTTATTTTTATCTAGACTTTAAAGGCCTCTTTGTAAAGATAATAAGATTCCGTGGAAACTAAAATTATTTATTATTGTTTTATGGATAAAATAAACCTTACTAATTTAAAGGGGATGGTATTTAAGGGGAGGATTTTATGCGACATGGATGGTTTACGGAGGTTAGTTGAAGAGTACTTGTTTAATTTTTGATCAAAATCGAGTTATTTTAAAAAATGTTTAGGCGAACAGCGCTCTCTTTTGAAATTGTATCAACTTGGGTTTATTGTTCCAGGATATATGGACATCGACACAACTGAGGATTTGTAGTCAAAAGAGTAGATCATCAAAAATATATGAACTTTACCCATTTTTGACGATATGTTATTATGATAGATATTAGATTTCTATGAAATAATTAAAAGTAAAATTTGAGGTGTCTTTGTGAGTGTAGTAGGTTCTAAATAGGGAAAACTTAATGAAATAAATTTGATGGCAAGTGTGGTTTTCTGTAGAATGCACACTTTATTTTTGTCATGGATTTTTTTCAAAACCTATGAAGATACCTACTATACTTTATAAAGCATGTAATTGATATGGGATAGCTATACTTAGTTTAGATAGCTTATTTCAATATGTTCATATTACACATGCCTTATAAAAGTAAAAGCTGCGGTATCCCCGCAGCTTTTTTGTGTTTACTTTTCTTTATGTAGAAAATCTATGTTCTACTTACTATACCTTCATTGGAATCTAATGGGTAGGTATCTTCATATGTGATATAAAAAGATCATAGTGAGGAGCAAATGAAATGAATAAAATAACTTTTGAAAAGTTACAGTATGACGAGTTAAAACAAATCGTTCAATCTTATTGTGTAAGTGGATTAGGAAAACGATTGTTAGATAAATTGGAGCCAAGCTCAAACCTGAAAGTAGTTAAAAATCGTTTAAATGAAACAACTGAGGCACGGGCGATATTAGATGCTGAAGGGCATGTTCCATTTGTGGGAATATCCAATATTGAAAATATCATTCAAAATCTTGAAAAGGGCATAATTCTTGACCCTAACAGTTTGGTCAGTACATCAGATTTTTTAAGAGGATGTAGAAAGCTGAAGAAGTTTATGCTAGATAAGATATTTTTCGCACCTGTTCTTGCATCATATGCGAATTCGATGTCAGAATTTAAAACGATAGAAGAAGAAATTAATTTCTCGATAAAAGGAAATAGCGTTGATTCTGCTGCAAGCAAAGAATTAAAAAGAATACGAAATAGTATGGAATCCACTGAAGAAAAAATAAAAGAGCGCTTAGAAAAGTTTTTAAATAGCAGTGCTAATAAGAATTATATACAAGAATTTTTTATCACTAAGAAAGATGAACGGTATACGATACCAATTAAAGCATCTTATAAAAATCAAGTTTCAGGGACGATTGTTGAAGTTTCTTCCAAAGGTTCTACGGTCTTTATCGAACCAAATACCATTACGAAATTAAACGGGGAACTAGCAAGTTTAAAAGCAGAAGAGGCAATGGAAGAATATCAAATATTGGCCACTTTAACAGGGATGCTCTTAGAAAATCTTCATGAGATCAAGATAAATATGGAGCTTATTAGCCAATATGATATGGTGTTTGCAAAAGCAAAATTTAGCAAGCATATTGGTGGGATAGAGCCGAAATTAAATGATCATGGATATATAAAATTAGTTCAGTGCAAACATCCTCTTTTAACAGGGGAAGCTGTACCTCTCGATTTTGAAATCGGGAGTGAGTATCGTAGCTTGATTATTACAGGACCTAATGCTGGTGGGAAAACGATTGTGCTAAAAACAATTGGATTATTAACATTGGCGACTATGTCAGGTTTCCATATTACAGCGGATCGGAACACTGAACTTGCAGTATTTGAAAATATCTTTGCTGATATTGGTGATAATCAAAGTATAGAAAATGCATTGAGTACCTTTTCATCCCATATGAAAAATATTTCAGAGATTATGAGGGCATCAAATAATAACACTCTTTTATTATTTGATGAAATAGGCAGCGGTACGGAACCGAATGAGGGTGCAGCACTAGCCATTTCAATTTTAGAAGAATTTTATCATATGGGATGTATAACAGTCGCAACAACTCATTATGGTGAAATTAAACGTTTTTCCGAAATGCATGATGATTTTATGAATGCGGCAATGCAATTTAACAATGAAACAGTGGAGCCCATGTATAAATTGTTGATAGGTAAATCAGGGGAAAGCAATGCCCTTTGGATTTCTCGAAAAATGAACATACAGGAAAAAGTATTGCAAAGAGCAAAAGGTTATATGGAAAATAAAGATTATCATTTAGACTGCGTGAATGAAGATAAAATAAGGAAACCTAAGATTGTCAATGAGAAAACGGAATTAATTTATGAATACAAAAAAGGAGATCGTGTGAAATTACTAGACCATAATGACTTTGGAATTGTATATAAAGAAATGGATGCATTTTACAATGTTGTTGTATACTATGACGGAGAATTTATTGAAGCCAATATTAAGCGGATTTCCTTAGATATATCAGCGAAGGAATTATATCCAGACGGATATGACCTAGAAACGTTGTTTACGGATTTCAACACTCGAAAAATGGAGCATGATATTCAACGAGGATCAAAAAAAGCACTTCGTAAAATTCAAAAAGAAATAAGAAAGAATAGAGGTTGAGGTAAATTTAAGACGGAATACGAGCTTGTAAATCGCAATAGAAAAACTGATACATTTATTCCTGAACTATCATTAGTCGCAATAGATCAAGACAATGAAATCATGTGCCGCACATCACTGTAAAACAAAGGAGAATCTGTACATTCCAATATGATTGATGAATGGAAATGCGGAAATGAAGCGTTTGTATAAAATCTAGTAGAAAAAGTGATTCAACAAATGGCACATCAAAAGATTATTGCTGATGAGAATGAATCATCAATCATGATTACACCCGGTAAATTTACACTTTGCTACGAATGGTCGAGGAAAATACAAGGTGATTTTACATCAGTTGATGATGACCATAATGTTATGTGGCTTATTCAAGGGATAAAACGTGGTGGTGCAGCGACAGGGATTGCTGCAGAAGAACAAGAGATAAATTATTTATTGGAATTTTCGATAATTTAGTAAAACAAGCCTTTGGTAGTTCCGCACTCAACGAATAATGCTATCAGTAAACAATTAAACAAATACGCTAAGTGGTATGATTTATCCAAATAGAGTTGACCAGATTTTTTGGTACAACTCTATTTTTTAAAAATAAATTGTTCAAATTGTTTGTAGGAAATCATCAAAACAAACTAAAAACACCACCAGCGTTAAGCAAAGGGATTAGCGGGGCATAGTATTATTTGTTTCATATTGTATGTTCAACTTGATTTTGTTCAAGTCCCTATCAATTTTGGAAATTAACATATGTAACTCTTCATTTTCTGAAGCGGCAAAGGTTTCACCTCTTTGTTTGCTTAAAGTAACAGTTTGATTAATCAGCCTCAAACAAGATTTAATCAGAGCCAAATCAGTTTTGATTGCTTCTTTGTTTATGATGTCTATTTCTTCCACTTGTACCACCCCCTACATACATTATTCGACACTGGTATTCATTTTCCTACCAATAATAGGAATGTTAAATTAAATAAAAAGTTGCACTAGAGTTAACCAGTGTGACTAAGCGATGTATATGTTGATGAAGATGAAGCGGCACGTTAATTGAGTGCGCTACCATTGGAGGGCGGGAAGTCCTTCTCGCTACCCATTCTTCCATTGTTCTTCCTCCAAAATTTTTTCAAGGGCTTTTTACATTGCTATACATATATGCACTACTACCCATGATTTCTGTGTTCGCCTAGCTTATAAATGTTAATTAAATGAGGTTCTAATTTCTCTAATAACTCATTTACATATCACCACGGGACTTTACAATTCTGTTTACAAGTATGAAATAATCACTCTTTCCTAAAGTGAATACAATAACATATTTTGTATTGTTATCCATAATACAATCGACTTATATAAATTATGTAATTTTAGAATAATAAAAATGTGCATTATTTCATTCCTTTTCTTACTATAATTTTGCGAATAAGATTCACCATAATTTTAGTATTTCCCATCTTTAAAGTAGTAGCTCAAAAAGGAGTATAAATGAAAGCGAATTATTAATAGAAAAAATAAAAATATTACTTAATTTTAAAAAAGATTTTAACCAAACGTGATTCTAATTATCTATTTGAATCAATTTCATAGAACTTAAGACTTGTCAATATAGACTATATCTAATTTTGTTGTATATAATGAAATAAAGTAAAAATTTGTAGGTGAAATAATTGGATGATATAGTAATTACAGGGTATGGCATTAAAGCACCTGGTGTTTCTGATAAATTTAGTTTTTTAAATGTACTAGATAAAGGCATTTGTACGCAGAGTATATTAAAAAATGATAATCAGCCCCAATCTAGTATTGTTGCGGGTTTGATAGAGGATAGCTTTCAGGAGATAAATGGGAGAAATTATAAACGACACTCGCGTGCAGTAAGAATGGCGATTGCTGCGACAATGGATGCATCTGAAATGTCGAACTTAGATTATTTCAAGCCACACCGAATTGCAGTGATTATTGGAACAGCTGCTGGCGCAATTCTTGAACTTGAACAATACTCTTCTAAATTTTTTGATGTAAAAACAACTCCAATTCAGGGGGTTTCATATGCTGATTCGCACACACTCTCGGGTTCTGTTGCAGAAGCAATCAGTTCTTGTGGGCCCGCCTTTACATTAACAACTGGATGCACTGCCAGTCTTGATGCAGTATCGATTGGGAAACTCCTACTTGAGAATGGTAGTGTAGATGCTTGCATAGTGGGGGGAACAGATGCCCCCTTAGGTCAATGGACAATTAATGGATTTAAAAAAATGAGATCTCTCTCAACTGAGAATTCTATCGATAAAGCTGGAGTCCCATTTTCGACGGAACATCGTGGATTTGTTTTATCCGAAGGGGCAGGAATCATTGTTCTAGAACGTAAACAATCAGCACAAGCCCGTAAACAGAAAATCTATGGAAAAGTAGAACGTATCGTTTCAAGAAATGAAGGGCAAAAACTATTAAGTTCTGATACAACAGGTAGACATATGCTTGAAGTTTTTCAAGAAACTATTGGAAATACTATACCAACCTATGTGAACAGTCAGGCACTTGGTATAGATATAAATGATCAAATAGAACGATTTATCCTAAAGGAAGCATTAGGTTCTGAGGTACCCATCACTTCAATTAAAGGAATGATAGGACATTCATTTGGTGCAATGGGAGCAATGCAAATCATTTCAACTCTGCTGTCGATGGAATATGGATTTATCCCTCCTACAATCAAAACATCTGGAAAGGGATTTGAAGATGTACCGATTGTTTATGAAACAAGACATCAAGCTGTTAAGTCCGTGTGCATAACTAATCATGGGGTTAGTGGGAATAATGCTTGTCTATTACTGACACGTATATAGGAGGCTTATTATATGTTTTTTATTTTTTTAATTTTGCTATCTTGTATTCCCATCTGTGTTGGTATTACGATATTAGTTTTATTCAAAAAAAATAAACTATCAAAAATTATTTTTTTATTTCTTCTAATGGTTTCATTTTGGCAATTAGATGTTGCGTTTTTGTATGCTTATAATCTATTTAAAGAAGAGACCATTGAGTTCTTTTTCAAGCTCTTTCGTTTTGGCTCTATTATGATACCCCCAACGATATTCTATATAGGATATACAATTGTACAAAATACATTGCCGATGGATTCAAAAAAGAAATGGCGATTTATTGTAAATCGTACTACTGTCTTATTATTTTATGGGTTTGCCTTTGTTGTTTATTTAATCGGATGGAGTGATAAAGGGATTAGTAGAATAGAACTTATACAAATGGATTCTAATCTATTTTACTTTCCTGTTTATGGTGAGCTATCATGGACTTTTTGTTCCAATCTTCTTCTTTTTGTAGTGAGTATGCCTATCTGTTTATTGATTAGTTTAAATGTACAAAATAAGAGTATACGATCATTTTTGATTTGTTTTAATATTTTTACGTCAATTGGATGTGCAATAGGCATCTTAAATATGTTTCCATCAGCAAGATTGTACCCAAGTTCGATTGCATTGCTAGTCTATGCTATTTCCATATTAATTCTTTCGAGCCGAATGCACCTTGATATAGTCAACAATATGAATAAGAAGTTAAATGAGCAAAAAAAGTTTCTATTCCAAGTTATTGATTTAAACCCAAACTACATTTATGCACACGACGAAAATGGTCGTTATACACTTATGAATAAATCATACGCTCAGTTAATGGGAATTAGCATTCAAGATATGATTGGGAAAACAGACTGTGATATACAAACAAATCAGTTTGTAAAGGAACAAATCGTCAATCAAGAGAAGGATATATTCAAGTTACCGGAGAAGAACTTCATAAGAGAGGAATCCATTACAGCCGCATCAGGAGAAGAAATATGGGTGCAGACTGTCAAAGTACCCATTCATATAAATGATAGCTCAGCGCTACTTGCTGTATCAACAGATATTACGGAGCGAAAGCAATATGAAGATGAAATCAAGTTTCAAGCCAATCATGATGCATTAACTGGGTTACCGAATAGAAGAATGTTTAATGAGGATTTAACTATTCTTCTTGAAAAAGCTAAAGAAGAGGCAAGTCAGAATGCAATTATGTTTCTCGACTTAGACCGATTTAAATACATAAATGATACACTCGGGCATGATGTCGGTGATCTCTTATTAACAGAAGTATCAAGACGTATTGGAATGTTACTAAAGCAAAGACATAACTGCGCAGATATTTATCGTCTTGGTGGAGATGAATTCACTATCTTACTTCCACATTATAATGCGGAAGATAGTGAGGCTTTTGCCAAAGAATTATTAGAACAATTTAAAAATGGCTTTTTGGTCGATGATAGTGAGTATTTCATTACACCAAGCATTGGAATCAGCATATTTCCAAGAGATGGGGATGATGCTAACACATTAATAAAACATGCAGATACCGCGATGTACTATGTGAAAGAAAGAGGGAAAAATAACTATCAATTATTCACATCAGAAATGCAGCAACATTTCTATAGGAAGATGATGATTGAAAAACAATTACGAACGGCGATAGATGATGAGGAATTTGAACTTTACTATCAGCCCATTGTGGATGTGAAAACAAATGAAATCATTGGGATGGAGTCACTTATTAGGTGGAATAACAAAATATTAGGACAAGTTACACCGGATGAATTTATACCAATTGCTGAAGAGACAGGAATGATTATTCAAATAGGTCAATGGGTGTTGGATACTGCAATTGAACAAAATGTCCGGTGGCAAAAAGAAGCTTGTAGGCCATTAAAAATAAGTATTAATGTATCTGTGAGGCAGTTACTCGAGCCAAAGTTTTTAGAATATGTGAGAAGTACGATAGAAAATACTTCAATTGATGCGACCTATATTGTGTTAGAGATTACTGAGAGTATTGCAATGTATGCAGAGTCGATGATAGAAAAGTTAAATGCATTAAAGGAGCTTGGTATAAGTCTATCAATGGATGACTTTGGAACAGGATACTCATCGCTTAGCTATCTGAATAAATATCCACTTGATTCATTGAAAATTGATAAATCATTTGTAATTGGGATGAATCGTGATGATGAAAACAAAGCTCTTGTTAAAACAATTATAGCGATAGCCAAACAACTCGATTTGAAAGTCATAGCTGAAGGAGTTGAGGGAGATGAAGAATATCATTTCTTGGCTGAGATTGGCTGTGATTACGTGCAAGGCTATTTCATCAGCCGCCCACTCCCAGTAACCGAGTTTAAAGAAAAATGGATTGCAGTGGGAAACTGACTCACTAGCTAGCCACTAAAATTGAGTTTAGTTCTACCGTTATTACTCTGATTAAAGTGATGAACAAAGGATTATTTACTTTGATCTTCTTGTGAAATGAAAACATTTACAACTCATTCAGATGGAATGCTATAGTGATATGGAAATCTTAGAATCTCCTCAATTGAGAAGTGCTACAAACCATTTAGTATCAATGGTTTGTAGCACTTTTTATTTTTTGAGAACACGGTGGAAAATGACAATAATGAAGTTTCTTAAGTAATATTTTGTAAATTATTGATGGGTCAAGTACACTGTAATTATGATGATTGACAAGGAGGTTCTTTGATGACAAGTAATACGGTTACCATAGTAAGAGGGGCTAATACACCCATTGCCATGGATTACGCTCTCGAGATATTAGTAGAGTGGAGCAACTCCCCTGCTCATCTAGATGTAAGTTGTTTTTTAGTCAACGCTGATGGAAAAGTTCCGTCCGATGACTATATGATTTTTTACAATCAACCGTCCGATCCTGCAAATCTTATTAAATTGCAAGATACCGCCCAAACGGTTAGAACATTCTCACTTTCTTTACAATCACTGCAACAATCAAACATACAAAAGTGTGTCTTTGCGGTGACACTGGATGGACCTGGGACTTTAAAAGAGGTACAGAACTTAAAAATCTCTGCCAAATCCTTAAGTGGTGAAATCCTTTTTGACATTGATCAACTAAGTGAAGAAACTTCACTTGTGTTAGCGGAGGTCTATCGTTACAAAGATTGGTTTAAGTTTAGAGGTATTGGCAAAGGATTTAATGGGGGGCTCAAACCTTTAGCTGAAGCACATGGGGTCGTTGTAGATGAGGAAGCAACTGAAGAAGTACCACCTGTAAACATCCAATCAGCACCGACTACAACGGTGAATTTGACAAAAATTGATTTATTAAAGAAAAAAGTAGCCATCTCATTAGAAAAGAACAAACTTACTACAGAAAAAGCCCGTGTTGCTGTTGTGTTTGATGCTTCAGGATCGATGACCAACCTGTATAGTAAAGGGACCGTTCAGCGTGCTTTTGAAAGAGTTCTAGCCATCGCTGCATGTATGGATGACGATGGTGTTTTAGATGTATGGTTTTTTGGAAGTAAATCTATGCGGGCGCCAAGTGTGACAGAAAGAGACTATGAGGATTATGTGAAAAGAACATATCCACAACCACGTATGTTTGGTGGATTAGGATCTGGCAATAATGAACCGCGTGTAATGGCTGATGTGATTCAGAAATTTACTATTGAAGAGCCGAATAAAGAACTGCCTACCTATGTCATCTTTTTTAGTGATGGTGGGATCTATGAAGAAAAGAAAATTTCTAGACTATTGATTGACAGCTCGAAGGAAAATATTTTTTGGCAGTTTGTTGGTATCGGAAATGCAAGATATGGTGTATTACAAAATCTTGATAATTTGCAAGGGCGTGTGGTTGATAATGCTAACTTCTTTGCCTTTGATGACTTAGATCAAATTAGTGATGAAGATCTTTATAGTCGCCTGTTTAATGAATTCCCTCAGTGGCTTAAAGAAGCGAGACGACTAGGAATAACAAAATAGATTGTCAAAATATAGTTGAAATAAACTACACCCCGAATAGTGGACACTATTCGGGGTTTTTTTCTATGGAAAAGCTCGTTTACTAAAAACTAGATAAAACGTAATAAGGGAATTTTATGGGTAAAATCTTTTGTAATGAGCATCATTGTCGATTATTTTTCAATTGTTTGATGACGAAAAATGGTGTTTAATATGTAGTGAAGTTATTTAAAAGCAAATAAAAAGAGCTCAATGTTCAAATTAATGTTACAGTTAGAAAGTAAATTTTTTAAAGTGAATAGGAGAACAAATATGATTGAGGTAAAAACATCTCCAATAAGTGGTGGAGAATTCAATAGAGGGGTATTTGCTACACGTGATTTCCAAAAAGGTGAGCTTTTACATGAAGCACCTGTTATTTCTTATCCAAATGAACAGCACAAATACATGGAGAAAACTATACTAGGTGATTATGCTTTTGAGTTTGGCATAGGTCAATCTGCTATCCTTCTTGGTTATGGAATGTTATTTAACCATTCGTATGAACCAAATGCAACGTATGAGATTAATTTTAAAAATAACACGTTTGACTTCTTTGCTTTTACTGATATAAAAGCAGGCGACGAAATTTTTATTAATTACAACGGGGACGTTGATGACCTAGATCCACTGTGGTTTAATGAGGAATAAGACGATGCGTCTTCTGAAATGAATCAATTTTATTCTTAGTAAAAGTAGAATTGAAGAAAATAATCAACATCTCTAATAACCATCTATCTAAGTGGCTGATAGGTGGTTATTGTGATTCTATGAACAAAATGAATCAACATTACTATCTCTTTGTATCACCAGGTTAGTGACATGAATTGTCCCTTTGCCCCAGCTAAAAATAGTATGGGTAAGAGGGGCCCCCTTTGTTATATAGGGGCGATTGTGGGGGTAAATGCATCTGAAGTATCCTCAGAATTTAGCTTATTAACTATGGCCGTATTGTTGAAAGTTTTTAAGTTCGCTGTTTCACTAGACAAATGCGATTTTTTATTATATAATAAATGTAATAAGATCGATTACGAAGAAACAATGAATTCACATATTACAAAGAGTAATCATGTATTGTTCGATACTTTTTGTAATGTGTGAATTTTTTCTTTTGAAGAAATATGATAT
>NZ_JBIWCX010000026.1:0-26745 GCF_044761695.1 Lysinibacillus sp. NPDC097287 | reverse complement strand
GAAGAAGTTACTTTTGACTAACAGAGAGTTATTGAAAGCGGACCTAAGTGATTATAGGAAGGGTACCGAATTTTGGTTATTCCATTAAAGGGCGCTTTCCTGGAATAAGGAAAGTGCTTTTTTCATTAAAGGGCCATTTAATTGAATAACACTTCTAAATTAAGAATGGTATTTTATGTTAATCTTGATGTGAGTTTGTGAAACAATGTACTTAAGCTAACCAAGCAGTTTAGTTGAAGTAGGAAAAAATAAAATGTTAATTTTTGTTAAGTGATACAATGAAATTATTACTTAACAAGGGGTCATAAAATGAATAAATATATTATGTCTTTTTCAATTATTTTTTTAGGAATATGTATTCTTTTAGGTTCTTGGTTTATTTCACAGTCCTTGCAATCTAAGCAAGAAGATGCAGCAAAAGAAGCGCAATTTAGGTATGAGTTATTCCCAGCAAATGAAAGTAATCTCATTATATTTGATAAGAAAAGTGGAGAGTATTGGCAGAAGTATATTAACCCTAATGCTGGACCGACTGATTGGGAAAAACAAACATCACCTAATTCTAAATCATCAAAATAAATCAGAATTTCTATTGTACTAACGGAGGGCTTTAGTTGAAGAACATGCCAAATGAGAAGTAACAATCTTTAAGAAAACTGCCAAGAAAAAAGAGGGTTCTTGTTATTTGGCCAATACAGACTTTTTAAGAAGTTTTAATTTTGATGCGATATATTAGACAAGGGATATAAATTTAAAAAGCCTCTTTTGAACTTCTAGGATCGTTTAAACTGGTTTGGGGGATTAGGAAGAGAAAAAATCTCCTGTTTTTTAGGCGTTTTTTTGAAACGCTATTTTACGTCGCAACTATCAACTTAAAATAAAGAACTTTTATACAGGATTTTATACACGCTGCAGCCAGTCACACAGCTGAAAAAAACTGTCAAACCACCCCTGTATAAAACATGCATACGGTTCGAGGACGGTTTTCGTGGTAAAGGCTGATCTAACAGTGTTTTGAGGTGCCGATAGCTTCTGCTATCTGGTGTTATGTAAAGTCGAATTGTATAGGAATGTATAAAGTTAAGGAATGTTTTTCAATCACTCCTTTTAAAAGAGTGATTGAAAAACATTTTAAATCGCATTACCCTTTCTAAAAAGGGGGAATTAAAATA
This sequence comes from Lysinibacillus sp. NPDC097287, assembly GCF_044761695.1. Lineage (NCBI taxonomy): Bacteria > Bacillati > Bacillota > Bacilli > Caryophanales > Bacillaceae > Lysinibacillus > Lysinibacillus sp. NPDC097287. Next base: position 25,573 of record NZ_JBIWCX010000026.1, on the reverse strand, counting down.
TGAAAATCACTATTGAAGAAATACCTGAATCAAGGATTGCTTATTTTCGTAACGTTGGAGAGTATGGTGAAAAGCAAAATAAGGAACTGATGGAGACCTTTAAAAAGTGGGCACAGTTAAATGGTGTATTTGATAATTCTACAATTTTAGGTGTACCACAGGATAACCCTCAAGTTACTCCTAAAGAGGAGTGTCGTTATGATGTTTGTGTTGTTATAAATAAAGAATTTAATGTGGCGAAACCAGCTCAAGTTGGTAAATTCCCTGGTGGGAAATACGCTGTTTTCGTGCTTGACCATACAAAAGAGGCAGTCAGTGAATTTTGGGGTAATGTTTTTTCTGAGATAGAAAAAAACAATCTATTAATAAGGGAACAGCCGATAGTAGAAAGATATACCTCAAAAATGATTGATAACCATTTGTGTGAAATATTAGTTCCCATACAGTAACAGAATCTAAGATATTTCCTTAAAAATCGGAGTGCTTTACTTGAAGATCATTGAGTTGCATATGCAGCTCTTTTTTCTTTATTGGGGTCTCGCCAGATTTATGCGGATTTACAACGTTAAGCCAAAAAAGCACCCAAACGTAAGCTTGGTAACATTTCAAACAGCGACAAACACTGATTTAACAGTGTTTGTCGCTGTTTTTTATAGAAAATAACACTCTGAGACGCTGCGGAAATTAATTTTAAAGAGGACTGATCGATTCACTTGTTCTGAATGGCTGGAAGATATAAATAGAATCTCAATGAAATGTTACCAAAGGACGCTTTGGGTGAATTTATTATTGAACTAACGACACAGGAGAGTTGAATAAGAAGGGTTAAACAGAAAAATGTGGAATTGTTTAAGAAACGGAAAAGATAATTATTTAGATTATTAATGTATGCGTGAAAATTACGGTCTTTATGCTAACTAAAAGGAGCTAATTATGAAAGCTATAGTGTTTGATTTTGATGGAACATTGGCGAATACTTTACCGATTTGTTTTTATGCTTTTCAAAATGTTTTTAAAGAATTTGATAAAAAGGATCTTACTGTTGATGAAATTAAAGAAATGTTTGGACCTTCTGAAACAGGGATTATTAGAAAAAATCTTTCTAATCCTAATAAGGAAGATGCAATTGAATATTTCTATAAAAAATATTCAGAATTACACAAAGGGTTGGTAGTAGACAATCCTGAAATTCTAGAATTATTGAATTCCTTGAAAGAAGCAGAAATAAAAATAGGGATTTTTACGGGAAAGGCAAAAAGAAGTTTAGATATCTCTCTAAAAGCATTAAATATGGAAGGATTGTTTGATGTCATAATAACAGGTGATGATGTAATAAAACCTAAACCTGATCCAGAGGGTTTACTGAAAGCCTTATCTCTTTTAAAAGTAGAAAATTCTGAGGCGATTTATATTGGAGATAGCGATGCTGATATAGTTGCCGGTGTACAAGCTAATGTCTATACAATTGGCGTACAGTGGTTACCCGAATACCAAACGTCTGCATTTATTGAACAACCTGATTCAATCATAAAAAGTGTAAAGGAATTTAATATCTCCTTTAAAGTAGGTGGCTTATGAGATATCAATGGTTGGAGTGGGCGAAAAGAATTCAAGCATTATCTCAGGCAGGATTAACCTTTTCTAAAGATATCTATGATATCGAGCGTTATGAGGAATTACGTAAGATTAGTATAGAGATTATGTCAGAATACACTGAACTTGAAATGAACAAAATTAAGGATTTGTTTGCGAATGAAACGGGTTACCAAACCCCTAAAATTGATGTTCGAGGTGTAGTATTTAAAAACCAACAGATTTTAATGGTAAAAGAAAATATTGATGATAAATGGGCTTTACCAGGAGGGTTTTGTGATATTGGATTATCCCCTTCAGAGAATGTAGTAAAGGAAATTAAAGAGGAATCTGGTTATGATGTAATCCCAATCAGATTAATTGCTTTATTGGATAAAAATATACACCCTCATCCTCCAGATCCATATCATTACTACAAGATATTTATTTTGTGTGAGATTATTGGAGGGGAAGCTACTACAGGTATTGAAACGAATAACATTCAATTTTTTTCGGAACACAATTTACCGCAGCTTTCTACTAATAGAAATACCGAGTCACAAATTAAAACTCTCTTTGAATTTTTGAGGAATCCTGAAAAGGAAACTTTATTTGATTAAAATTAAAGGGAGATTTTATTTAAAATCGCATTAATCCGAAGAAAACCCTGTTTTTGTAGTTGTTCTTATTAACTAACGGAGGCTTTAGTGCAACAAGGATTTATAACGTATATATAAATAAACCTAATAACGTTCCCAAACGCAAGCTTGGTAACATTTCAAACAGCGACAAACACTGATTTAACAGTGCTTGTCGCTGTTTTTTATAGAAAATAACACTCTGAGACGCTGTGAGAAATCATTTTAAAGAGGAGTGTTCGATTCACTTGTTCTAAATGGCTGTAACATATAAATAGACTCTCAATGAAATGTACCCAAAGGACGCTTTGGGGACTGTTTTCAGTATATGATAAGATGGTTATTAATTACATTAAACGGTTTTAACTCATATGGAGGGTATTTATGCATGATTTTTATTTAATAAAAAAGACCGAAACACAAGATGAAGGTTTTTTTAAATATTTTTGGAGAGATAAAGAGCATTACAAAGATTTAATTGTTGAATACATTGGACTTGAAGATAACATAGTTGAATATATTTATGATTCACTTACATGGATTCCATGCAGAATCCCTAGCTTGTCTGGAATGCCTAAAGAGATAGGGTTTAATAATATTGGTGTCACCCTATTTGATGAGCATTCAGCTGCTTCCCTTATTTCTATTTTTACCGCTTGGCGTGATTTATTAAAAAACGGTCCAAATGAAATCCTAAAAATGATTTATTATCATGATTACCCTGAGGATGGATTAGTGCGTTTCAATAGAGATTATGCGATAGCAAAATTTGAAAAATTCATTTCTATATCCAAACAACTGTCTGAGGGCAATTATTATATATATCATTGTGGTATATGAAAATCAAAAAAAGCCCCCAAACTGCACTTTGGGGACGTTTTAAAAGGTGTATTTATATCGAAATGGTATTTCGTAGTATAAAAATATGGTATTTTATAAATATATATATCCATTTAACAGGAGGTAGCTTATGGAGAATGCAAGAATGATAGAACAAGAAATGTATCGTAGAGCCATTGAATTTATTCCTAAAAGGTATCCAAAAGGCTGGGGTGGTGTAGCAATAATTCGTACAGAAGATGACCAATATTTTACTAGTGTTTCAATTGAAACAGCAAATTCGAGTGTGGATTTATGTATTGAAGTAGGAGCAATGTGCGAAGCACATAAATATAATGCGCGTGTAACCCACTGTTTATGTGTTGTAAGAGATGATGAAAATAGTCCTTTTAAGGTACTTTCGCCTTGTGGTGTATGTCAGGAAAGATTACGTTTTTGGGGTGTAGATGTCAAGGTCGGTGTCACTATTCCTGATAATACGTTAAAGTTTGTGACCTTAAATGAATTACAACCATATCATTGGACAAATGCATATCCAACTGAAGAGTTAGAACAATATCATAAGTACAACAAGGATTTATAACGTATACATAAATAAACTTAATAACGTTCCCAAACGCAAGCTGGGTAACATTTCAAACAGCGACAAACACTGTTAAATCAGTGTTTGTCGCTGTTTTTATTAGAAAATAACGCTCTGAGACGCTGTGAGAAATTATTTTAAAGAGGACTGATCGATTCACTTGTTCTGAATGGCGGTAACATATAAATAGAATCTCAATGAAATGTTACCAAAGGGCGCTTTTATGGGGTTATTTTGGCTGCTAATGACGCTTTGGGGACTTTTTTTTCAACTAAAAAAGCAGTAGAGTTGAAGGGAAGTAACTCTTATATCAAATCAAAGATGGGGGGATGTAGTTATGAAGTTATCACTTTTAGGGATTTCAATATCAATTTTTGGTGTAGCACTTATCTTAACATCAAGTGGTTCAGCGACAGCTTTCGGACTTCTAATTTCGTTTTTAGGCGTAATGGTTTCACTTGCAGCTTGTTTTATAAAAAGCAGTTTTAATTGATGTAAAGCACAGAGCTTTAGTGCAACACGTATTTATAACGTATACATAAATAAACCTAATAGGGGTCTCGTCAGATTTATACGGATTTACAACGTTAAGCAAAGAAAAGTCCCCAAACGATGGTTTGGGGGCATTTATTATAGGGTCTTCTGTAAAACGGTCAATCAAGATATGATTATATTGACCAAAACGGTTAATGGAGGCTGCAATGAACAATAAATTTTTTTCATTATCCTTAGAGAAACAAAATAAAATTTTGAATGCTGCTTATAAAGTTTTTTCAAATAATATTTATCGTAAAGCTTCTATGCTAGATATTGCTAAAGAAAGCGAGGTTTCAAAATCACTTTTATTTCATTACTTTTATAATAAGCAAACATTATATTTATATTTATGGGATTTTGCACTTAAAAAAACGAGAGAGATTTCTAGCGAATTCAAAGTTACAGAAACAAAAGATTTTTTTGAGATGTTGAAAAGAAATTTAATAGCAAAGTGCACTTTAATACGTAAATATCCATATCTCAATGCTTTTTGTTTAAAAGCCTACTATGAGCCTGATTTAGAAATTCAAAAGTTAATTCAATTAAGCGTTCATAAGATTGTAGTTGAGAACGAAAGCTTATTATTGGAAACAATGAGGGGGACTGAATTTCGTACAGATATTGATGTAAATTTGATGTATAGAGAAATATGCTGGACAGCAGATGGTTATTTGAGACAAAGAATGCTTATAAATAATTGGGATACCGATGAAGTAGAAAAGGATTTCTTAGCTTTCATTGAACAGTGGAAAAAAATATATCTTGCTTAGAGAGATAATCGCCTCAAATATTAATTTTAAAATTCAGCAGCTATTGGAGGTATTCGATGATCTATTTCGATGAATACGGAGATAGGGATAATCCTACGATTTTATTATTACATGGAGCAATGGCAGTACATACATTTACACAACAATATGAGCTATTAAAAGATTTTCACCTTGTTATACCTCATTTATATGGGGCAGGCGAGTCCGTTGCATTAAAATATGACTCAAGTAGATTAAAAGAAGAATTGGTTGAGTTAATCAGGTCGTTAAATAAATCTCAAATTCACATTATGGGTCATTCAATCGGTGCTCAGCTGGCAGTTATGTTAGTTGCTGAAAATCCAGGTATGTTTGCAAAAGCAGTGTTTTTAAGTGCTTGGGTAGCCCCGAATGAAAAGTCGATTAAAATGTATTGTAAAATTGCACCATTCGCTGTAAAGGTATTGCAGTATAGATGGCTGATTAAACTACAGACGAAGTATTGGCATTATACGAAAGAGCAGAGTGATTATATGTTAGCGTATGCACCAAAAATGACAGTCGAAAATCTTCAAGAATTTTTTAAACAGACGCTGAATATCAAGCATTTTCCACAATATTTAAATGTGGAAATTCCTATGTTGGCTATTTGTGGTAATCGAGAGGGTAAGGATATAAAAGATTCGCTTCAATTGCTAGCTAAAAACAGCTATTGTCGTACATTGATGATGCCAAAAGCAGGCCATGATATTCCAATGCGTTGTGCGAACGAATTAAATTCAATTATTAATGGATTTTTTGAGAGTTAATATTCCCAAACGTAAGCTTGGTAACATTTCAAACAGCAAACACTGTTAAATCAGTATTTGTCGCTATTTTCATTAGAAAATAACGCTTTGGGGACGTTTGCACGTCAAAAAAATTATTAATGAAAATCAATTTCCAAATTAATATGTAAAAATATTGTTAATGGAGGTATTATTTTGCAGAGGGGTAAATTCAATTTATATTTCAATATGCTTATAGGTGCAATCGGTAGTGTTACTATCCTTGTATTTTTAGCTATATACACGCTAGATGAACAAAATTCTTTCGGATATTTAGGATTCATAGGCGTTGTATTAGTAATCATTTATATCAATTATCTAGAAAAAATATCAGGAATAAGTACCAAATTGATTTGGATTAAAGCTGTTGTATCTATGATTTTATTAGTTTCTTTATCATTTTTTTTCTATTTGTAAGGTTTGTATTATTCATACATATAACGTTCCCAAATCAGACTTTGGTGAAGCTACCAGGAGACGTCAAATAAATATATGTGTTAGAGAGGAGGGGGCAGATTGAAAAAGTTTTGGCTTCTCTTAGGATTACTTTTTCTTGTTGGATGTAGTGAAGGCGACAAAACCACTATAAAAACATTTGAGTTATCTGATGAAATTCATAAAATTAGCGTAACAGGAAATGGTCTAATTTCTTATGCTGATAATAGTGAAGCAATATTTGACAGAGAAATCGTATTTGAGAATGTTTCCGATATTCAAAAGCTTAAAGATGCAGTACAAAATGCACCAGAATTAACAGGACCAGTTACAAATGTGGGACCATTATTTGTACTTGAATTAACATTCGAGAGTGGTTATTCAGAAGTTGTTGATTTATGGTACTACACGGAGGTAAATAAAGGACATTTTGGGGTAGACGATGTAATGTATCATTTAAATGATGATTCCGTACCACAATTAATTGAACTATTTGAGTCGTATCGAGAGCAAAAAGTTCAATAACTAGCACTTATTATTTCTTATAGAATTAACGGAGGCTTTAGTGTAACAAGTACTTATAACGTATACATAATAAACTTAATAACGTTCCCAAATTAAAGCTTGATAACATTAAAAACAGCGACAAACACTGATTTAACAATGTTTATCGCTGTTTTTTATAGAAAATAACACTCTGAGACGCTGCGAAAAATAATTTTAAAGAAACTGGTCGATCCACTTGTTCTGAATGGCTGTAACATATAAATAGACTCTCAATGAAATATTACCAAAGGGCGCTTTGGGAAGATTTTTGGGTTTAAAGATAGTAGTTGTTTCTGGCGAGAAAAGGGAAATGTAGATTTATATCTAAAAATTAGAATAGAACGTCCAAATAATTTCAAAGGAGATGTTTACCTTGAGAATGAAAGCTGGATTTTTTATTTTATTCTTTATACTTTTAGTTTCTGGTTGTAATAGTGGACAAACATCACAAGATATCTATATGTATACAGACGATAATCCTCCGCCTTATATTAAAACATTAGACGATATAATAGATACAAATGGTAAGTTAGAAAATAAAGACCGATTTGATGAATTTTTCAACAGTGTAAAACAAGGGAAAGACGATAGTATCAGAGTGGTTAAATATACAACAGAAGGTGACCCAATAATTTATGGTTATGAATTTGAAAATGAAGTAATAAACGTAACAATTGATACAAGAAGAGATGGATATGGTCAAGGTAACATAGTTCATAAAACTTGTACTTCAATTATAGTGAATGAAGATAAAGAGAAAACAAGCTATGAACTTGATGGTTGTACTCCATCAATAGGAAACAACATAATTTTAACTATTGAATAAAGTATACAAAATAAACCTAAATAACGTTCCAAATGAAAGTTAGGAAAAAAAACACCCCATTCAAATGAGGTGTTTTTTTTTGCTGCTTATAATCAGTATGTCCCCAGACCATTGGAAAGGTTATACTTAAACTAATGGTGTATTAGTGAAAGGAGAAGGTTCTCTAATTATATGAGGGGGGAGAAAATGAGGAAGAATTTATTTGTCTTAATAGTAATTTTGTTACTTTTATTAGTTGGTTGTTCACAACAAGAAACATTAACAAAGGGAGCAGATAACAATAGCAATCATATAGGGAAAAATGCTTCAGATTTAGTTATACCTTCTAAGGAAAGTATTTTAGAAGAGGGTTATCCAACAAATGAAAATGGGCAAACTTATGGTCCTGATATGGGAGACTTAAATCTTGGTGAAATTGGAGAACCTACTTTAATGTTGGCAGAAGGTGAGAACGGAACAATTGGGTATGTGAAAAAAGAGGATTTGAATGGTCCACAGCCTAAAACTCCTAAAGAAGCAGTCAAACTTAATGAAGCTAAACCAAGAGAAATTCCTTTGTATGATGTTGATGGAGAGACTGTTATTGGTAAGTTTATTATAGGTGGATAGAAGCTGTTCTATTATTGATCAACTTATGGTGAAGAGAAAGTATTATTAAAGTAACGAGTGCTTTAGTTGAACAAGATAGCCAAACCAGAAGTAGCAAATTTTGAGAAAAAATCCTTTTTACTCCCATCCCATGAAAGAACATAATCATCTTTCATTTTCGGTGGTATAGTGTTGATTTTGGCTGTTTTCGTTAAACAGGAACGATTGTTCAATCATATAAGTAAATACGGAGGTGTGATTGATGAGACCTAAGCTAACGAAAGATATAAGTGTAGCAGTTTTTAAAGATTTTTATTGGTTAAAGGAAGAATTACAATCTTTTTGCAGAGAAAGTGAAATAAGTGCTTCTGGTTCTAAAATAGAGATTTCCAATAGGATTGAATCATTTCTTTGGACAGGCGAGATAAAAAAACCTATCAGAAAATCACAAGCGAAGAAGATGGAACCTCAAGTAGATTTAAGTCTAGATACAGTTATTACGGAAAACCATCGTTGTAGTCAACATGTAAGAGCGTTTTTTAAGACAGTTATCCCGAAATTTCATTTTTCTACCTATATCCAAAACTATTTTAAAAACAATGTCGGAAAAACATATCATGATGTTGTAAACGCTTGGTATGAGGAGGATGAACGACAGAAAGCCCCTTCGTACAAGAAAAACATTGCACCTCAATTTGAATACAATCAATTCGTTCGTGACTTTTTTTCGGACCCTAAAAATCAAGGGAGAAGTCGTGAAGAAGCAATTGAAGCCTGGAATGACATCAAAAAACTTCCCGGATGCAATCAATATACGTCTACTCACGACATGGATGGCTAACTGGCAGGTTCGTGATAAAATTTTAAGTTGGGAATGGAGATGAGTTTATATGAAACCAAAGATGGCTAGAAAAAACTTATTAGGTAGGAGTGATATTCGAAATGCTGTTATTACTGTATTAATGGAAAGTAATTTTCCGTCAGACAATGCTGTATTGAATGAAGCCGATTTCGTTTTTCAATACAATTGTGAACTTGAAAGCGGTGGGCACGAAAGTTTTATTAGATGGCAATCTCATGAGATCCTTCAAATTGGTATTACACCGTATTTAGCAAAGTTAATTGAAATTCTCGAGAAAATTGAAGCGGTCGAATATGCATCCATCCTTAAAAAATATGGCGAACAAATGTGGGCCTTATACATAGCTTTAGAAAATAACGAGATCAGTGAAGAATCATATTACGAGGTTATTAACCAGGCAGATAAGGAATATTTTGATTTAAATGATAAAATATACGACTTAATCTCAATTTATTTTGTGAATATTCATACACAATTAATCGATATTGAATAATCAACTAGTATGACTTTTTCATGATACTGCTGGTTTTTGACTGAAAAAAATGTTCGTATTATAGTAAAAAAGAGATGAATACGGAAAAACAGGTACTTTTTTTGGAGGATGAACGGATTGATATGCAACGCTGAAATCATAGAACAACCATATTCAGGGCAGTTCGAGGAGAGAATTTATGATATTTCAAACCCGTCGAATTCGCAAGACTGGACTTGGATCAAATTTGAAGACGAGCATTATCATGAATGGTGCGGTCAATTTAGAGGGGCACCACAAGCTGTTGCATTATCTAGTAAGTATAATAAGGTTCTAGTTGTTACTTCGGATTATCTATTTCAAATTGATTGTGTAAGTGGCGAAATAACTGACTTTGAGTCAATAGTTGAAACGCAAAATATATATCAAGATTTAACAGTAACACCCTTTGGAGATTTCATTATAGCCGACTATTACAATATTGAAAAAATAGGTGAAACAATTCACAATAGGCAACCTTTAGCCAGTCCAATAGAAATGGATATGATTAAATTTAATGGTTGGTCAGAAAGTAAACTATCTATCATTTGTGAGGAATTCTTAATCGAAGACAGCGAAGTAGTGTTAGAACTGGATGCGAAGAGATTTGAAATAAGTATTCGCTCCACGCAATACAAGTAGATGAGTTGAGTTGAACCCTTTATATAAGCAACAAACTTTGCGATAACAGGCTTTCATAAAGAGGGATCATTGATTACTGGGTTGTTATCATCTGACGTTTTCCGACGAAATGAAGTTGAACATACTTAAAATTCAATGGATGTTACAGACATAAAGCATATTCAATACTTGAGAGGCGATTGTTCAATTCGAGCAGTCGCTTCTTGTACTTACGCAGCAGGTTTTAGTTGAGAGGGAGGATTCGATGAATCTACATGACAAAGAGAGAGATGTTCAAAAATTATATAAAGCTCAAAAGTTGGCTTTGTATTGGTTGTTAGGACTTATTTATTCAGGATTTATAGGGTTCCAACTTGGTAGAATTCAAGCAATTACAGATTTTAATTATAATCTCCATGAAATAATGTATGTCCCATCTGCAATTGCTCTATATGTTGTACCTGTTGTGTTTCTGATCTACATCTACTTTCTCATTAAATACTTATTAGTAATGGGAAAACAAAAGGTGGGTGTAAAAACAAGTATTCAAGCCGTATTCGTCATAGTGTCTATCCTCGTTGTTGTTTCTATAACATCTCATCAATCCCATGAAGTATCGACTACTGGTGTATATGAGGTAGAAAAGAAACTTCATCAGGATAGAAAATATTATTTAGTCGTTGATGATAAAACTGTTAGAGTTTCTTATAATGAATTTCAATTAATTGAAAAAAATCATCTATATTTGATTAGCTTTGTTTGGAATAAACGAACTCCGCACAAAGGTCAGCTTGAAACGATTGAGCCAGTGAAATAAGTAAGCCCACCTTACCTATGCCCTTGAACTAAAGGAAGCAGGTTCGTTGAAAATCGTCAGCGATGGGTTTGGTTTTAATAAAAAACAGGAGTGTAGCTCTAATGAAAATTGAAATTAGTAAGATTCCCCAAATGAAATATGAAGAATTTCTTCGATTCAAAATGAAAGGTAGCCCTAATTCTGTATTTAATATTTACTCTCTAGACACGATGGGGATTCACATGGAATCGATTGGGATTTGGATGAAAAAAATCGATGCATTTCCAATCTATTTTTGTCTTGAAATTACAGATACGAGTGATTTTGAATTAATTTGTCATCAAAATAGCTTAAAGTTTGAATATATTGGAGAGCATTATGGTTCGAAGGTTGCGATTCTTGAAATTTTAAATAGTGAATCGTTTTCTGTTATTTATCCTCTTATAAAATATATTGGTAATATTGAAGATTTAGTTTTTTGGTCTTCTAGGAAGAACTGCTTCACCGTTGAGAAAAGAAGAAGTCAAATAGGATTGTTTGAACTTGTCACTGTAAATATGAACTCCGATGATGAAACGACTGTTTTTAGTCTAACGCAAGCTGGGCTTACGTTACAGGTTTATTCTACTAGTCCTTCCTTTGATTCATATGAAGATCTTGTTAAATCGTTGCCAGAATTCACAATTCCAATAAACGGAGAATAATTAAACAATACATCTAAATGCTTGTAATGTTCATTCCGTTCTATTATATATTTTTAAAAATTCATAGTGTACTAACAGGAAGCTTTAGTTAAATAATGTAGGGTTGCTTAGGCAGCTCTTTTTTTATTGAACTAACTAGGCCGATTAGTTGACGAATGAACAAGAATGTGTTGTAAAATAATGTTAAAATATCAATAAAGGTAGAAGACGTTATATGAGGAGGGGAAATGTGAAGCTATATAAGGTATTTGGAGCTGTATTTATAATTATATCCGGACTAATTTATACGTTAGAACGTGGATTTTCTATGCTATCTACTAGTTTGATTAGGGCGGGCTTTTTTTCAGGGGGAATGGGGGGAGAAATACCAGAAGTAGAGGTAAATACTCTTTTCAGTAATTTATATGTACCCTTGTTTCTCATAATCGGTTTAATTCTCGTCGTATATGGCTTTTTGAAGAAATAACTATACTCAAGTAACGGAGGCAATTGTTTAATTAGAGCAATCGCTTCTTCTTGCTAACGGTGCAGGTGAGTTCAATAAGAAAAAAGAAGGTGTCCATATGGAGATGATAGGTCGAAATTTCAAAAAAACAGGCATTATTATTGTCGCTTTATTGCTTAGTATGGTGGGAATCATATTCTTTACGAATAGGACTTATTCTGCATCAGATGTATTAGGGGATTATGCTGATTTAAATGCAGAAAACCCATTTGTAAGCATTGACAGTCTCTATGTAGAAAACGAGGATAAATTCACGTCCATTGACATGCCAGAAGAAACGCAACAGGCACTTATAGAGGCATTTAAAAATGCAAAATTTAAAAGAGTAACAGATACTTTTGGTGATTTCGATTACCGAATCAATATTACATTTAATACAGGATATCCAATGTACGTTGAAACAGATACGCAATCACTGATTCTCATTAAACACGACGGACAATACGAACATTATTCAATCGTAAACGATACAGATTTCTTCAAGATTTTAAAGAATGCCACGGAAAAAAATAGTGAGCCTGGAATATGATTTTTCACTAACGGGGCGTTACTTGAAGATTATTGAGCTGCACATGCAGCTCTTTTTTTCTTTATTGAACTAACGAAACAGTTTAATGCCATAATTAAATGATATATTATATGATTTACAAAATGTTACAATGCGGTTGAATGAAGAGAATAATTATTATTCATTAGGGAGGAATGAAATTGATGATCTTATTGAATCCTGAAGAGTATGCAAAGGTTAGTAAATGTTCATTAGAATTAGCTACTAAAAGATGTTCATATTTTGAAAATCTGTATAAAAAGCATCTTGAAGCGGTTTGCCCTACCTGCAATGCTGCAAGCGGTAATTTATACTATGACGATGATGGTAAAATAGATGAAATGAATATAGTCTATATTCGGTGTGGAAATTGTAAAGATACATTTTCTCGTAGTGATGCAAGATTACGTGATTGGAAAGCTGGAACAGGATTGCTTGATCAGGTGCTAGATGTAATCAAGTATGGTAAGTTCTCTGTAATGGGGTTTGCTTATGATGATTTGTCGGAAGAAGAGTGGCTTCAATTTGTAACGGAGACAACTAATAAATTATTTAATGATGACTTGTAAATGCATGTACTTAAATTAACGAAATAAGATTATTCAAGTGGAACGGGGAATCGGAAATTATTAAATTGGACAGTAAATAATGGTGAAGGGAAGCTTACAACCAAAAAAGATACTTAATAACGAGTGTCTTTTCTTCTTTAACTAAAGAAGTACGTTTGTTGAAGTACATTCGTATATTGAAATAAAGAGGAAGTTAAGAGCTATTTGGATTTACAACGTTAAGAATAAAATGCAACCCAATCTTGCTTGGGGGCATTTTTAAGAGTGATTCCTATGTTTTATATCGAAATAGTATATTTGCTTAGAAATTATAGTGGGATTAATTTTGTAACATCAATCTAGAGAGGAGGAATTGTAATGAGAAAGTTTGTTTCTGTTTTAATAATAGTTTTTGTAGTCGTCATAGTAACGAATATAAGCATCAACAAATATGATAGCTCCTCTAATGATAATAAACATAATAATAATGATGAGTCAGGAGGGGACCGCATTGCATCTGTACTTGAAAATGCATGGGATGAATTTGGGTTATTTAGTTTTGGGGTAGGTGATACAGACCAAACAATTTCGATTGTAATGGATGACACGAAAAGTGACGTACAACTGAAAAAGTATTTGGAGGAAAATGTAAATAAAACAGATTTGAACCAATACAACATTGAAATTACTAAAAGAAGTTTACAAGAAGTTGAGACAGAAAGTTTTATGATGGAGGTTTCAGTTATTGTATCTGATTATTTACAAGAAAAAAATTATGACGATGTGGACCTTTACCATCCTTCAATTGAACCTAAACCGATACTAAAATTAACGATTCCTAAGTCCAGTGAATTATCCAGTGAAAATTTGAGGATGGAGTTAGAAGATGTTTTAGCTGCCAAGAGCGCTGACCTACCCCAAAAAGATATTTCCTATGAAATCCAGGTGATAGAGCGTATTGATGAAAGTACTATTGAATTAGATGCCGTAATCAGTGATGTTGTTGAAGATTTTCAAGGAACAACAAATCATTTAATTATTTCTAGTACAGATATTTTTAAAGGAAATGGTATCTATAAAATGTCTTGGGCGCAACCATCAGATTCGAAGGATTATAAATTTCATGTTACAAACAATACAGGGACAAATGTAACAGTTCAAATTCAACAGAGTGGTCACACGCAAACTTATAATGTAGTGGCTAACGGTTCTACTACATGGGTTCAATCAGCTGCTTCTTCTGGTGATCATACAATTGTGGTCACAACATCTGATGGAAGGATTTTTAAAGGGGATGTTTTTGTCAGTGTATCGGATGCTCCTTTTTAATTAATTAACCCAACATGTCTATAGACGGATCTATACATAGAGGAATATTATACAGATGTAGCTTTGTAAAAGAAATTGATTATTTATAATAAAGTTTGATTTAAAACCATCTCTCCTCTATAGATTTCTTAGAGATGAGATGGTTTTTTTGTTGGATACTTATATTAATATTGTTATAAAGATTGTGAAGAAATGTACTTAAACTATCGGAATGCTTTATTTGAAGATCATTGAGTTGCATAGGCAACTCTTTTTTTCTGTATTAAACTAACGAGGCAGTTTAGTTTAAGAATGAATTATCGGCTATATTGAAGAATACTATTATTGAAAGAAGCCAAAAGGCAATAAGATGGAACAAACAAAAGAAGAAAAACATAAATTAGAGAGAATGTGCGAAAAGCACTGTGATGCACGTTCATTAACGGAAGAAGATTATCACCGCATGTTTGACCGATTTTATACGGCCGATCAATCTCGTTTGAGTAAAAGTACCGAATTAGGCTTGTCGATTGTGAAGACCTTAATGGAAAAAATGAATGGTACAATTATAGGTCAGCTTAAAAAATTATCCATCGTTTGCGGATGGAAGACAGTTGAGGAATTAAATAGTTAAATGAAGAAAGGGTTAAAGATTATGTTCAAAAGTAAAAGGTTTATATTCCTTTTAATATTTATTATTTACATTAACTTGTCATATGATCCTTTATCAGCCTGGGCTGCTGAATCATTTGATACAACAAAGGTTGATGAGTATGTTACGAATTATATCGGAAAAAACGGACTGCCTGGTGCAGCTATCGTAATCGTAAAGGATGGGCAGGTACTATATGAAAAAGGATTTGGTCATGATTCCGAGGGAAATCCACAGACAGCAAAGTCTATTATTGGTATTGCTTCTGGTACGAAACCATTTACTGCATTTGCTGTTTTACAATTGGTTGATGAAGGAAAGATTAAACTGGATGACCCTATTGTAAAGTACCTTCCTGAACTAAAACTGGATGATGAGCGGTGGGAACAGATGACTGTACGTCAACTGTTGAGTCATACATCCGGGCTACCGAATCCTACCATTGTAGCCCCAGCGAATACCTTAAAAGAAGGTGTAGGACGTCTTTATGATTGGAAACTACAATCCAATCCTGGTGAAAAATATGGATATAGTAATGCAAACTACTGGACATTAGCATATTTAGTAGAACAAATTAGTGGGATGACGTTTAATGATTACCTAACACAAAATGTGTTCTCACCGCTTGGCATGAACGACTCCATCTCAGTTGTTAACTCTGAGGATATTACGAAAAAATTAGGACTACCTAGAGGATATGTCTCGTTATATGGTACGGCAATACCATGGACCGAGCTTGAACAAATGCTCAGTGGTTCAGGGAGTATCTTTACAACAGCTAGTGATATGGGAAAATGGTTATCTATGCATACGAACGAGGGAAAAAATGAAAAAGGAGAACAATTACTATCACAAGAGTTACTGAAAGAGTCATATTCACCACAATCTGGAATTGAAAATTATGGACTTGGCTGGTCACTTAGCTCTCCAAATATTAAGCCAGCGCGCATTTCTCATAGCGGTTCAAAAACGACTTTTCAATCTCAACAAGATATCGTTCCAAGTAGTGGCTATGCAGTTGCAGTTTTACTCAATAGCTTCACCACAACATTCGAACATCCATATGAGATTAGTACTGGAATTATACAATTGACTGAGGGACATGAACCCGTATTAAAATCTCCAACACCTAAAATAATTGATTTATCACTTGGTGTGATCACATTGATTTACTTGATGTTAGGAATCAGAGGCATACTAAGAAGTAAACTATGGACGGATAAACGTAAACAGCATCCAGCTTGGAGATTCTGTCTGCGTTTAATACCGCAATTGGTGCCTGTCGTGGGTATCGGATGGTTATTATTTGTTGTTCCAACATTAAAAAATAACAGTTCAACCACAATAGATGCATTTGGTCTTTGGCCAGCTGCGATGATCTTTTTGGCGATCGTTTTCATCATTGGATTGGTACTTACAATTTCGAGAATCTATTATCGAATAAGAATAATTAGAAATTTAAGATTGTAAAGAATTTCACTTAAAGTAACGGAGACTTTAGTTTAATAAGAATAGGACTTGCGTGTATGATTAATGTTCATTTATGCAAGTCCTTTTGTTATGCCCTCACACTTTCACGAGCCCCCCGAAGACGTCTCTTGCATCCACTTTTAGAAATGGTTTCCTCAGCTTCCCTATCAACGCTCAGATGCTCGTTAAACGCTTTTTAGAGCTTGCTCCTATTGCTCAAGTAAGCTAAATAGTTTAACCCGTAACGTCTGCTGTAACGGTCAATCTCAATGATTGCACCTTTACTATTTATCCACAAATTAACGCTATACAATGTTAAAATTACTATATAAGTAAAATTTTCAATCACGTGAAAAAGGACTAAGGAAGAGGTTAGGAGGGATTTTTCTGTTAGTTAAAGGACAACGATTTAGTTTACCAATATTTTATTGGCTACTATTAATACCTATCTTTTTAGTTATTAGCTATAAAGCTTTATTTTTAGATATGCATGTCCAATATATTAATTTTAACGAACTTGAAGACTTCGGTAGTTGTCTATTCGTGTTGGGCATTAGTTTTATAGAAGCTTTTATTTATGTATTAGTGATTAAATCGATTGTATTTTTGTTTCTAAAAGGATGTAAGAATAAAACTGTTTAATCATAATCAATGGCTACTATCTTTGTTTCAATTCTTTAACGAAGGCAGGTTAGGTTAATCGTGTTGTTTACCTATCGGGCCAGATTGTTTGTGGAGAGGGGGGCATTAAAAGCGGCTAGCAATGAATATTACGGGTTTAGCACATAACAAGATTGCATTAAATCGGATGGATGGCTACTTTCCGCCTAGTTACCCATTAAATTATTTTCGCTTAGATATAAAGATAGTTGAAAACGTAATGTCCCTTTTGCTTCATGAATATTTCCCTTATATTGCATGCGCTACATATGATAATGGGCTTCAAATACAATTTTTTGATCATGAAGATGTAATGACTGCGTTGAAACCATACTATACAGTGCTAGAAGCAGCATTTTTAGATGCGCCCTTTCATCCAAATTCACATAATTTATCAGAAATTGAATTAAAAAATGCGAAACATTGGCGTCCGAATACAAATGGAGAAGTAATCTTTAATTGTTGGGATTAGCCTATTTATTAAACGGTGTATGGATCTACGACAAGTCGAGAAAGAGAAAAGGATGCAACTCTATCAATGACAGAATTACATCCTCTTTCTAGGAAAAAGTTACTTATCCTTTTTGAACGTTCGTTGCTTGAGGACCGCGTTGTCCTGCTTCAACTTCAAACGTTACTGGTTGACCTTCGTCTAAAGATTTGAATCCTTCGCCTTGAATAGCTGAGAAATGTACGAATACATCTTCGCCACCTTCACGTTCGATAAATCCAAAACCTTTTTCTGAGTTAAACCATTTTACTGTACCTTTTTCCATGAGAAAAAACCTCCGTTGCGTAATCCGCACTTAATTTCTATTCTTGTTCAATTACATAAGACGAAAATCACAGATTTGCAACTTAGTAAAGTCAAAAATAACTTTCTTATAAAATACCATTATCCCAAAAAAAATTCAATTAGGAGGAGTAAGAAAAATATTAAAAAAATGTGACAAAATCAGCTATTGGTTTGTGAATAATTCTACTTAAACTAATGAGGACGATAGTTCATTAAGGACTGTTGCTTCTTGTGCTAACGAACCAGATTAATTGAATAAGAAGGTTTTTTTGCAAGAATATCGAAGTTGTAAATAAACAGTAAATTGTTCGAGCAATGAGGTAGAAGAATAGAGTCGTAATTAAGTGAATTAGTTAATTTGAAAAGGCAAAGATAAAAATGAATTTTCAATAATTAAGGTGAGGGGAATACCAATGAAGGGTACAAAAATTTCAGTAGATAAAAATGATAGTCGTAAACAGATAGAGTATACGCATATTCAAACAGGTTCTAAAAATATTTGCTTTATGTTTTCAGGTACTGGTTATACCTACGATAAACCCTTGCTTTATTACGCTACTATGGTAATGCTTGAAAATCAATTTGATGTTGTTCAAATTCACTATTCATATAAAAAAGAAGTATTCGAAAAATCTTTCGAAGATATAACTAGTATCATTATGAATGATGTTAACCCTGTTATAAATAATGTTCTAGCCAATTTTCATTACAATGAAAAGATTTTCCTTGCGAAATCACTTGGAACAATACCTGTTGTTAGTGAAATTATGAAAAGAGAAGCTTTTATTAAGTCCAAAATGATATTACTTACCCCTTTACTGAACCTCGATAGTATATATGAAGAAATTTTAAACAGTAATCATGAAGGATTGTTAGTCATTGGTGACAAAGACCCTCATTATAAATCAGAACAAGTCGAACAACTGGCACAGCAAACCTCTTTTAACATTGAAGTAATACAGGGGGCAAACCATTCGTTAGATATTGAAAAGTATGACACACTAACCTCTATTTCCTCTTTAACGAAAGTGATGATAAATTTGAAGGAAATGATTAGTTAGATTAGGAAATGCCGAATTTCAAGTATAAGAATTGAATGTTTTTCCTAATTTCCTTGTTGAACTAACGGAGAGCGTCAATTAAAGAACATTGAGTTGCATATGCAGCTCTTTTTTCATTTTGTGCTAACGGAGCAGGTTAATTGTAGATGAGGTAGAAGAAGGTTACTTTAAACAGTTATACATAAGTTGAATTTTAATTTTCTTCCCTATTTTGAATGAATATCTGATAAATATTGTTCAGTGTGACTTTGAAATATAGTCGTATCGTTTTCCCAAAAAGATGTACCATTTAAAATAAAGTTATACCGTTTTGCCCCTTTGGATTCATCTAAAGGGGTTTCTTTTTAGTAACCCTAATATAAGGTTAATCCGTAAACGGGCCATTTAATTGAACAAGACCTTTTGAGCTGATGGAACATTTGGGAAACAATGAGGGAGTTAGTAAAGATGGCAAAATAATGGATTAAGTTATTTAATTGTGCCAGACTTTCTCATTTTTTTTATTTTTTCGAAAATGTGTAGGGTATAGTATGAGTAGACTCGTCTTATAAGGTAGATAGTGAGAAAGGGGGGAGAGTACTATTCAGGATGAGATTTTAGTAGAAAAAGTGAAAGCAGGCGATGAGCAGGCGTTTCGTTTTCTTATTGAAAGATATAAAAATGATTTGTTTAAGGCATTATATCCGATCCTTAGGAATGAGAAGGATGCAGAGGATGTAACGCAAGAAGTGTTTTTAAAAATCTATTATGCTCTCCCTCAGTACAAATCACAAGGTCTGAAGGCGTGGATGACGCGGATCGCGATTAATCATGCTATTGATTTGAAGCGCAAGAAGCAACGTCAGCATGAAACGGTTCTTGAACCAGAAGTGTTTTCAGCAATAGCTCAACCCGGTTGTAATACCATTGCTCTTCTTCTGCGAAAAGAACAGAGAGAGGTGGTACGACATCGATTAGATGAAATGCCCCCTAATTATAGAGATGTTATTTACGCGTATTACATAACTGAAAAAAGTTATAAACAAATAGCCGATGAGCAGGAGGTTGAGGTTAAGACAATCGAAATGAAGTTGTACCGTGCAAGAAATTGGATGAAGAAACATTGGAAGGAGGATGATTTTTGATGAGGCATTTCAGCAACGAAGAGTGGATGAGTTATATAAACGATAAGATATCAGAAACAACGTGTGAAGAGCTAGAAGATCATCTATTTTCCTGTGACCAATGTTTAGAAGTCTATATGAAAATGATAGATAGACAGGCCGAGGAGCTACCAGCAATAGATGATAGTAACTTTACAGATGAAATTATTGCAGAGCTCCCTCAAAAGAAGGTACGAAAAAAAACACTTTATCAGCGAACACTATTTCATTACGCGGTAGCAGCAGTAATTACATTAACACTTATGACAACTGGCTTCTTCCAAACGATTATGGGGGTTGTGACTACCGTTGAAGTATCATCGATATCAAAGCCACAGCAAAGTGTATCGAATAGCCTAATGGAAAAATCTTTGGCACTATTTGAAATAATTGATATAAAACATAAGGAGGGTCAATAATGATGACTAAAAATCCACTACTTGCGTTCTTCCTCACCTTTATTCCGGGGGTGGGACATTTCTATTTAAATCGAAAAGTCAGAGGGTTCCTTTATGGAGCAGGGGCCATATTACCTTTCATATATGGTTTCTTCATGTATATCCAAATTTATTCAGAAGAATTCCTGATTATTGGGATTTTCATCGCAGTAATCGTAACGGCAATAAGTGTAATGGATATGGTACTTTACCTATTAAAAAATCAGAGAGATACAATACTTAACCAAACGCAACAAACGGTAGAGGTACCGACCCAAACTAAAACGGACGAAAATGAACGCTTTTATACAATTTTGCTTTCCTTTATCCCGGGATTAGGTCATTTCCAACTAGGTTTAATGAATAGGGGATTAACATTTCTAATCGGCTTTTTTGGACTTGGAACGATGGTCTTGTTTATTTCAGTTTTCACGGACCAAATTGCATTCATGGTATTTATAGGGATTCTCCCTGTGCTTTGGGTATATAACATGTTTGATGCGATTCAACAAGTGAGCAAAAAGTTACGAGGAGAAGAATTAATAGATAAGACGATATTAGAGGATTTCGAAGAAACACGTCGTGAAAAAGGGAAGAAAAGTAAGACTTTAGCAACGTTATTATCGATTTTCCCAGGTGCTGGACATATGTACTTAGGCTTACAAAAACGGGGCTTACAGCTTATGGCAGCGTTCTTGTTGGGAATTTATATTTTAGACATTTTAAGACTTTCACTGTTTCTATTTTTAATCCCAATCATATGGTTTTACAGCTTTTTTGATGCATTGCAAAAGGTTTCAATGCACGGGGAGGAGGAGCTAGATGATATCCCAATGATCTCGTATTTTGTGAATCACCAAAAGTGGTTAGGGATTAGTATGTTGACGCTAGGACTTTATTATTTGGTTGCCAATGTGATCATCCCTGCGTTAGCGCCGACATTAAAGCTGAATTTAGGAATTGATATTGAATACTGGTATTATAATTACTTCCAAGTCAGTGTTATCTGTATTTTATTAATTGGCGGAGGCTTGAGGCTGTTGTTCGGAAGTAAAAGCCGAAAGGAGAGTCGTAATGCGTAAATGGCGTGTTGGTACTGTTTCAATGGGCTTATCTCTTGTGTTACTAGGGGTTCTCTTATTTATAACTCAAATTAAGGGAAAAATTATGTTTGAACCATTTCTTGTATGGTGGCCGATTATCCTTGTGGTGTTAGGGATTGAAATTATCGTTTACCTCTTTTTATCAAAGCAAGAAAATCCGATTGTAAAGTACGATTTTATAAGCATTTTATTCGTTGGTATATTAGGTACTATTGGAATTGGCTTTACAATTTTAACTTCAACGGGTCTATTAACCGAGCTTCAAACCCTTGTGGTGGCTGAGGATAAATCATTCAATCTACCTTCAATTGAGGAAGAGATACCAGACAACATTAAAAGAATTGTCCTGGAAACGAGTGATCATGAAGTTAAAATAGAGGGTTCTGATGTAAATCAAATAAATATATTTGGTACCTATATAGCGAGAGTTAATCCGAAAAGTAAACCTCCGATTGCAGACAAGGATAATTATACGCTGACAAAAATAGTTGGTGACACAATGTATGTGACGATTAAAGCTACTTCTCGACATTCGGGTCCTTTCTCGACCTATATGGCAATCGAGCCAACAATTATTGTACCAGATAGTGTTCGCTTAGAGGTGAGAGGAAAGCATAATTCAATTGCGCTGTACCCAGGTTCTCTTGAAAACCATTGGACCGTTGATGGACCAAGCTATGTTACCATGCATCTTGAAAAAAATAATGATGTACTACTTTCAGCTACTTCAAGAAGTAACCCACAAAATGGTAATGTGAAATGGGATTCAATTGAAATGTCCGACAAAGGCGGAATCAACGAGTTTGAAGAGAAAGTAAACGACAAACTTTACAAAGGAACTTTAAAGATAGGAAACGGAACATTCCATCTTAGTATATTTAATAGTGAGCAAATTTCGGTGAATTTAGTAGAAGGGCTTTAATATCAATTCAAGTTATCTCCAAACTGGTGGTATTCTAGTAGGATAGAGTTTTAATGAAAAGGTATCTGTTTATCGCTATTTTTTAAAATATTCCTAGGAGGAGTGTAAGCACGTAATCACATTACGCATATAAACACACAGCACCTCCCGATACTATAAAGGTATCAATTAAAGGGGGTGCCTTTCATTTGCCATAGCAAAAACTAACGATTATCCCAGTCACATTATAGCCCGAACTCAAAAATTCCTCTGAATCCACTTCAACAGAAGATCCCCTCATTAGCACATGTCTCCAGGGGAACGTCGAAAACAACGTAAAAAGCACTCGAAGCCAATCGTTGAAAAGTTTCTGGATTGGGTTGAAAAATCGCCGTTCTACGGAAAAAACGCACTTGCAAAAGCTGTTGAATATACACTCAATCAAGTGAATGGTCAGCAAGCATTCTTGAAAGATGAGCGTATTGAAATCGATAATAATCCAGCTGAAATGCTATTAGTGATGCGTACCCAAAGGTGCGCTTTTTTTATAATTTGGGCTTACCGTACAAGAAACCTAATTCTGTATGCATATAGTGTCAATATATGATCGAAAGGGTGTTCAGAGTGGGGAAAGAACATAATTATATTAAAAAGTTCAAGTTTAAATCAAATCCAAGTTGTCGTTGTCATTGTTGTGGTTTTTGTTGTCCTTGTTTTTGTAAGCAACCATTTTTACCTGTACCACCAATTTGTAGCTTTCTCGTATATGTTACAGACGCTGGTACGCTAGCTAATCCTGATAATAGCGTATCCGTGATTGATACAGCGACAAATACTATAGTCGCTACTATTACAGTAGGAACTGGCCCACTAGAAGTAGCCATTACACCAAATGGAGCACTTGGTTATGTTCCAGCTTTCTTATCGAATACTGTAACAGTTTTTAGTACTGCAACTAACACGCCAATTACTACCATTCCAGTAGGAGTTAATCCCCTTGGTGTAGCAATTTCACCAGATGGAACACTTGCTTATGTATCAAATCACGGATCTAACACGGTATCTGTCATAAATACAGCTTCAAATACTGTTACAGCTACTATTCCAGTAGGGCTCCAACCTCAAGGTATAGCTTTTACTCCGAATAGTGCGTTTGCCTACGTTGCAAACGAAAATTCAAATAATGTATCTGTCATAAATACAGCAACAAATTTGGTGGTTGCTACAATCCCTGTGGGAATTCGCCCGAGATCAATAGTTTTTACACCAAATGGACAATTTGCTTACGTTACAAATGAAAATAGTAATACTGTATCTGTCATTAATGCAGTAACAAATACGGTAGTTGATACAATCACAGTGGGAACAGGACCTGTTGGAACAGCCATTACACCTGATGGAACACTTGTTTACATTGTCAATAAAGGTAGTAATAATGTATCTGTCATAAATACTGCAACAAATACGGTGATTGCTACAATCCCTGTAGGCACATCTCCTGACCAAGTAACCATCTTGCCGGATGGCACACTTGCTTATGTCACAAATCAAGCAGACCAAACTGTGTCTGTCATAGATATTGCAACAAACATGGTCATCGCTACAATCCCAGGATTTAACGGACCTACTGGTATAGAAACAGGAACAATCTGCCAATAAAGATTTTTTCCCATTTATAAATGAAAAAAGAAAATATAAATTGAGATCTTACTCTCAGATGCTTTCGTCTAATAGTCGATTCACGAACTATCGACGTATAAAGACAGCGTTCATGCTACACATGTTGTAGATGAATGCTGTCTTTTTGTTTAACAGCACCATCACGACGAAAACAGCTACTCTTCTTATTTGTTTCAACGTCACTTCGGGCAAGGGATGACGGCCTAAGCTAGTAGTTCCAGCGGTGGAAAGGCGTACAAACAAAAAACAACAACTTGAGTAAATTAATAGTAAACATAAAAAAAGGAGATGCTATTTTGAGTTCTCATAAAAGAAACTATGCAAGCAGCCGTTGTAACAGTCGTTTGAAACCATGTGATGTTGTACCAGTTTCAAAAGTACTAAAAGCAATAGATGTATGCGACATAGCTAAATGTGATTGTGCAGGTAGTGTGAATTTTCAACCTGGGAGTGATAAGTATATCGCCAATATTTGCCCAAATTGTACCCTTCAAGGTAGTTTCGTTTCAACCGCATTTGTGACTTCAACATTTAACTCAACATTCGTTCATCTCCCTCAATGTATCTCTACTACTCAAGGCACTATTTTACAAGTGACAGGGTTTGGTACATTAACATTTGACGAATTAATCGCACAGGGTACTTTTATGCTGCAGTTAGTGGAAAATTTAACAGGTGACGATCAACTACTCTTTTCAGCAATTGGTTTTGATCAAGATGGAAATTCTATTGATCTTTCTAGTGGTCAATTCGTACCGGATGAGCTCCTTACAGTCAGTTTTTGTAATTCCTGTTGCTCGCCTTGCCAAAGGATGACGAACAACACTTCAGCACCATTTAATCTTGGGAAAGAATTAAATAAAGGATTTGCTAGGGTTATCATAAACGGAGAAATCGTAATGGGAGAACCGTAATGGTTGCCTTGAAAATTAAAAAAATTTCCATTGAAGCCAAGCATTTTGTAAGAATAGCAGAGCTAGTACTTTCAGCGGTAGAAAGGCGTACAAACAAAAAACAACAATTTGAGTAAATTAGGCACTGCCTGTCTTTTTTGAGACAATAAGAAAACACCTTATTGTACAGCCAGTTTACGGTATTTTACCGGAGACTGGCTGTTTAATTTTGTTT
>NZ_JBIWCX010000025.1:0-27627 GCF_044761695.1 Lysinibacillus sp. NPDC097287 | reverse complement strand
CTTTAGCGCCGATGGTAGTTGGGGGCTTCCCCCTGTGAGAGTAGGACGTCGCTAGGCACATGAAAAACAGTCAACTTTATGTTGGCTGTTTTTTTATTATAATAATATTAGGTAATTGAAATATCTTATAAGTTATGCTGAAAAATACATAACTTATAAATGATGGCGGCAGTAATTTGAGAGTGTGGATTAATATTCTGAAAACAGTATATATGCTGACTTGATGAAGTTTCTTACGCGTTAAAAGGATATGTAATCTTGTAATATTGATCTCAAACTGCGCATTATAATTGGATAAATGTAAGTGAAAGTTGATACAGTGAAAAGTCTGAATTGTCTTTCTTTTATAAGTTTCTTGACAGTAGCATGACACGTTGTTAATCTTACAATTAATATTCTTTTAACATAGGAGGAAGTTACGAAATGTGGGAAACTAAATTTGCCAAAGAAGGTTTGACTTTTGATGATGTATTATTAGTACCAGCTCATTCAGAAGTATTACCAAAAGATGTTGACTTATCAGTGCAACTAACACCGAAAATTAAATTAAACATTCCAATGGTAAGTGCTGGAATGGATACAGTAACAGAGTCTAAAATGGCTATTGCTATGGCACGCCAAGGTGGTATTGGTATTATTCATAAAAATATGAGTATTGATGAGCAAGCCGAACAAGTAGAAAAAGTAAAACGTTCTGAAAATGGTGTTATTACAAACCCATTCTTCCTAACTCCGACTCACCAAGTATTTGATGCTGAACATTTAATGGGTAAATACCGTATTTCAGGTGTTCCGATTGTGGATAGCATGGAAAATCAGAAACTAGTAGGTATTATCACAAACCGTGACCTACGTTTCATCTCAGACTATTCTTTAAAAATTGAAGATGTAATGACAAAAGAAGATTTGATTACAGCTCCTGTTGGAACGACTTTAGAGGGTGCAGAAAAAATTCTTCAACAATATAAAATCGAGAAATTACCAATTGTTGATGAGGACGGTAAATTAACGGGTCTAATCACAATTAAAGATATAGAAAAAGTAATTGAATTCCCGAACGCTGCTAAAGATACTCATGGACGTTTATTAGTAGGTGCAGCTGTAGGTGTTTCTAAAGATACTATGGTACGAATTGAGAAGTTAGTAGAAGCTCAAGTAGACATCGTGGTAATTGACACAGCACACGGTCACTCAGAAGGCGTTTTAGAAACGATTCGTTCAATCCGTGAGAATTACCCAGAATTAGAAATCGTCGCTGGTAACGTAGCTACAGGCGAAGGTGCACGTGCATTATTTGAAGCAGGTGCAGACGTTGTTAAAGTAGGTATCGGACCAGGTTCTATTTGTACAACTCGTGTTGTAGCTGGTGTAGGTGTTCCACAAATTACTGCAGTTTATGATTGCGCTACAGTGGCACGCGAGCTTGGTAAGACAATTATTGCTGACGGCGGTATAAAGTACTCTGGTGATATCGTAAAAGCTCTTGCAGCTGGTGGTAACATTGTAATGCTTGGTTCACTTCTTGCTGGTACTTCTGAATCTCCAGGGGACACAGAAATCTTCCAAGGTCGACGTTTCAAAGTTTACCGTGGTATGGGTTCGATTGGTGCAATGGAAAAAGGTTCAAAAGATCGTTACTTCCAAGAAGATGCAAAAAAATTAGTGCCAGAAGGTATCGAGGGTCGTCTTCCTTACAAAGGACCTCTAGCTGATACAATCTACCAATTAATCGGCGGTATTCGTGCCGGTATGGGTTACTGTGGAGCTCCTAGTCTTGAGTACTTACGTGACAACGCACAATTCATTCGCATGACGGGTGCAGGTCTTCGTGAATCACATCCACATGATGTGCAAATTACAAAAGAATCTCCAAACTATTCAATACAGTAATTACTAGCAACTTTTATGCTCTTGTATCGTCTATATGATGATATAAGAGCATTTTTTATGATAAAGAGTGCGCACCAGTCATAACTTCTATGATAAAATGTCGAGGACAAGAATAATTTTTGGAGGGTTTTTAGGTGAAAAAGATCATGAACACCGTTTTACGTATCTCCTTAATTTCTGTTCTGCTTATTAGCGTCTTTGCAGGTGTTCCTGCGAAAGCAAGTGCAGCAACAGATTTAGGGCTTACCGTGGATGCTGCTATCTTAATAGATGCAGATTCAGGGAAAATTTTATATGAACAAAACGCAGATACTTCTTTAGGTATTGCAAGTATGACGAAGATGATGACGGAATACTTGCTACTAGATGCAATTGAAGCAGGTACCGTGACATGGGAACAAGAATACCGTGTAACAGACTATACGTACCGCATGTCTCAAAACCGTGCATTAAGTAATGTACCATTACGTGCTGATGGTTCTTATACAATTCGTGAGTTATATGAAGCAATGGCAATTTATTCTGCAAATGCAGCAACAGTAGGAATTGCCGAAACAATTGCAGGTACTGAAACTGAGTTTTTAAAACTAATGAATAAAAAAGCAGAAGAGCTTGGTTTAGAAGGCTATAAATTTGTGAATTCAACAGGCTTAAACAATGCTGATTTATTTGGAATGCATCCAGCTGGTACTGGTGCGGAAGATGAAAACGTAATGCCTGCTAAATCTGTGGCAAAATTAGCGTATCATTTATTAAAAGATCATCCAACTGTATTAGAAACTTCTAAAATTGCGAAAAAGACATTCCGTGAGGGCACATCTGATGCAATTAATATGCCAAACTGGAACTTCATGCTACCGGGACTAGTGTTCGAGTATGAAGGTGTAGATGGTCTAAAAACAGGTTCTACAAACTTTGCAGGTCAATGCTTTACAGGAACTGCCGAGCGTAATGGTACACGTCTAATTGCAGTTGTGATGAAAGCTGTAGATGCAAGTGGACAAGGCACATATAAAGCACGTTTTGATGCAACAGCTAAATTATTTGATTACGGGTTCGCACAATTCTCTAAACAAGAAATTGTTCCAGCGGATTATACATTTAAAAAGCAAGAAACGGTGAAGGTTACTAAAGGGAAAGAGGACGAAGTAGCGATCGCTGTGAAAGAGCCAATTTCAATTATGGTAAAATCGTCTGAAAAAGATTTATACAAACCAAAATTAGTGTTAGATAAAGAAAGTCTTGAAGCTGACGTAAAGAAAGATACGGTAGTTGGTAAAGTAGTTATTGAGCGCACAGAAGGTACAGATTACGGCTATATTGATGGCAAGGAGTTTTCATCGGATGTTGTCACTACAGAAGCTGTAGAACGTGCTAGTGGATTTTCACTATTCTTCCAAGGTATTGGGAACTTCTTCGGTAATTTATGGGGCGGTATTACTGACTTCGTTGGTGGATTATTTTAAAATGACTTAATAAAAAAGGCAGGGTTCCATTTGGGATCTTGCCTTTTTTCACATTTACATATGTTTTTGCATAGGCTATTAGGCGAAAGGGTGTGGTTAAATGTGTGGCATTACAGGCTGGGCTAGTTTTCAAAAGGATTTACGTACGGGTAGACAAATCATACAGGCAATGACACAAACATTGAATAAGAGAGGGCCTGATGATGAAAACATTTGGTGTAGTGAGCATGTTGCATTTGGCCATCGACGTTTAGCGGTCATTGATTTGATTGGTGGGAAACAACCAATGGGGAAAACCCACGATGGTTCAAACTATGTCATTACATATAATGGCGAACTTTATAATACTGAAGAAATACGTAAAGAGTTGCAAAAGAGAGGGCATGCTTTTACAACACACTCAGACACAGAAGTATTATTAACGGCTTATATTGAATGGAAAGAACAATGCGTGGATTATTTAAATGGAATCTTCGCATTTGGGGTATGGGATGAAAAAGAGCAATCACTCTTTTTATGTCGGGATCGATTAGGTGTTAAACCATTGTTTTATGCGGAGCGAAGTGAAGGACTCTTCTTCGCTTCAGAAGTAAAAGCCTTATTAGCACATCCTGCAATACGTCCTGTCGTTAATTATGATGGGTTAGCAAGTATTATTGCTGTAGGGCCTTCGAGAATGCCCGGGAAAGCATTGTTTCAAGATATTCAAGAGTTACGCCCTGGCCATGCAATGCGCTTTTCTAGAGAAGGCTTACGGGTTTGGCGCTACTGGCAAGTAGAAAGTAAAAAGCATGAGGAATCGCTAGGTGACACAGTCGATCATGTACGCTTTTTACTAAGTGATGCAATTGAAAGACAGCTTGTGTCAGATGTCCCGATTTGTACGTTTCTTTCAGGAGGCTTAGACTCGAGTATTATTACGGGTATTGCGGCGAATACATTCAAACAGCAAAATAAGGGGAAACTGCATACGTATTCGATTGATTACGAAGACAATGAGCGTTTCTTTAATCCCCATGCTTATCAAACATCCACAGACACCTATTGGATTCAAAAAATGAATGATTCGTTTGATACAACACACCATTCGGAAGTGATTTCACAGCAGCAATTAATTGATTCGTTAGTAGAGGCAGTGTTAGTCAGGGATGCACCCGGTATGGCAGATGTAGATTCATCATTATTATGGTTTTGTCGGGAGATAAAAAAGGATTTCACGGTTGCCTTATCAGGTGAATGTGCGGATGAAATTTTTGGTGGATACCCATGGTTCACAGAAAAGACAACAGGATTTCCATGGATTCGTTCATTACCTGAAAGAACGGCTATTTTACGCGAAGATTGGCGTGGGAAATTAGCTGTTGAGCAATATGCACAACAAGCTTATTTACAAACAATTGCCGAAGTACCGCGTTTAGAAGGTGAAAGCGTAGAGGAAACAAAACTACGTGAAATGTTTTATTTGAATATGGTGTGGTTTATGCAAACATTGCTAGAGCGGAAGGATCGTATGAGTATGGGTGCTAGTCTAGAAGTGCGCGTACCATTTGCAGATCATCGCCTTGTAGAATATGCATGGAATATTCCTTGGGAAATAAAAAATGTAGGTGGTAATGAAAAAGGATTGTTACGAAAGGCTATGGAGCACCTATTACCAGAAGAAGTATTATATCGGAAAAAGAATCCGTATCCTAAAACATATCATCCTCAATATACAGCGGGAGTTCAAAAGTGGTTGCGAGAAATAATGAATGATAAAAATTCCATTCTACGGGAACTATTCGATCAGAAAAAACTATCAGAACTTATTGAATCAGGGGGCAAGTCTTTTCAAGTTCCATGGTATGGTCAATTAATGGCAGGACCACAGTTGCTAGCCTATTTAGGGCAAATTCATACATGGTTTGACCATTATAATGTGCAGTTAAAAGATTCACATTAACTGCATTCGATAAAATGTCCAACCGAGCTATCAACGTAATTAAAAACAAACATCCAATCACGTATTAACGCGAATCGGATGTTTGTTTTTTGTTGATGTGCCAACAGTCCATGAGTTTCTCGATTGTTGATTCGATTTGCTGCACGGGGATTCCACCAAAGCCAAGTAAAAATTGAGCTTGATGATTTGTTTGTCTATCAAGACGGTAATCAGATAGTGGGTAAATACCGATTCCGGCATCGTTAGCAAGTTGCTGTAGTTGTTTTTCTGATAGAGTATGTTGCACAGTTAGTAATACGTGCATACCGGCCTGCTCTCCTGCCATTTGAATTTGTGGAGAATAGTTTTCTAGAATAGTAGTTAATTGATCATGCTTTTTTCGATAAATTTTTCGCATACGATTCAAATGCTTGGAGAAATGGCCATCTCGCATGAAATTTGCTACTATATGCTGATCAAATCTAGGGACTGTTGATGAGTAATAATTAAATACGTCGTTATATGTTGCCAGTAACCTTTGTGGCAATACGAAATAAGCAACACGTAAGGATGGCATTAACGATTTTGTAAAAGTACTCATATAAATGACTTTATCATTTCGATCTAATGCTTGTAGGGCAGGGATTGGTTTTCCAGTATAACGAAATTCAGAGTCATAATCGTCTTCAATAATGTATCTAGATGGGCTTCCAGCAGCCCAATTTAACGCCTGGGCACGTCGGGTAGCGGAAAGAACTGCGCCAGTCGGGAATTGGTGTGAGGGTGTTATGTAGACTACATCAGCACTCGTTTTTTCAAGTTCATGAATAAGAATTCCCTCATCGTCGACTGGAATAGGAATTACTTTTCGCTTATGTTGTGAAAACATACGATGTACAGTTGGATAACCAGGGTTTTCTAGTGCAAAGCAAGCATCTTCCTTAAACAGGCGTAAAATCATTGGAAGTAGCTGCTCAGTACCAGAACCGATGACGATTTGTTCAGGGCTGCAAACAACACCACGTGATTGATATAAATAATGAGCAATCTCAGTACGTAGGGCAAGCTCTCCTTGTGGTGCTCCAGTTAGTAATAATTCCTTAGATGTATCATCAAAGAGATCACGAGCATATTTACGCCATGTTTGAAAAGGGAAGGCATCAATATCAATCGAGCCAGGATTAAAATCAATTGCGTATGATTTCTTCTTTGGCTGTTCGCTTGGTAATGCAGTTACTTCCTGTTGGATATATGGTAAATCATCAATTTCCTCGACGAAATATCCCACACGTGATTTTGACATAATATAACCTTCTGCAAGTAGTTGAGCATAGGCAATTTCAATTGTTGTTTGGCTAATATTTAAAAAATCTGCTAATTTCCGTTTGGATGGTAATTTTTCTCCAACCGCAATTTTCTTTGTGATAATGGCTTCTTTTAAGCCGCTGTAAAGCTGGTCATAGAGCGGTTTATCGCCATCTTTTTCAAGCTGAAATAATAGCATGTCCATGTGCTTCATCCTCACTGACCTTATAGTTTATTTATAAACTGGATATTTTTATATGGTCAATATTCATTATACTAAATTTCATCACAAAGGTGGAGGTTAGGAGAAATGAAACACACTGGTACAGAGTTAGTAAAACGTGGAATGGCAGAAATGCAAAAGGGTGGCGTCATTATGGACGTTATTAATGCCGAGCAGGCGAAAATTGCAGAGGCAGCAGGAGCTGTGGCCGTGATGGCATTAGAGCGAGTACCATCAGATATTCGCAAAGCGGGTGGTGTAGCACGTATGGCGGACCCACGCATCGTAGAAGAAGTGATGGCTGCTGTATCGATTCCAGTGATGGCAAAGGCCCGTATTGGACATATCGTAGAAGCACGTGTGTTAGAGGCAATGGGCGTCGATTATATTGATGAGAGTGAAGTGCTAACTCCAGCGGATGAGGAGTACCACTTATTAAAAAGTGATTACAAAGTGCCGTTCGTTTGTGGCTGTCGTGATTTAGGGGAAGCGGCACGTCGTATTGGTGAAGGGGCATCTATGCTACGAACAAAGGGTGAGCCTGGAACGGGCAATATTGTAGAAGCGGTTCGCCATATTCGAAAGGTCAATGCGCAGGTGCGTAAAGTAGTGGGTATGACGGAAGATGAATTAATGACAGAAGCAAAAAATCTTGGTGCACCATTTGAGTTACTACGCGAAATTAAACGTCTCGGTCGTTTACCTGTCGTTAACTTTGCAGCAGGCGGTGTAGC
Organism: Lysinibacillus sp. NPDC097287; assembly: GCF_044761695.1. Lineage (NCBI taxonomy): Bacteria > Bacillati > Bacillota > Bacilli > Caryophanales > Bacillaceae > Lysinibacillus > Lysinibacillus sp. NPDC097287. Next base: position 20,088 of record NZ_JBIWCX010000025.1, on the reverse strand, counting down.
AACACCAGCTGATGCGGCATTAATGATGGAGCTTGGCGCAGATGGCGTATTCGTTGGCTCTGGCATTTTTAAATCGGAAAATCCTGAGAAATTCGCACGTGCGATTGTGGAGGCAACAACCCATTATAAGGACTATCAGTTAATTGCAGAAATTTCGAAGGAACTGGGTGTCCCGATGAAAGGTATTGATATTGCACAGCTTAGTCAAAATGAACGTATGCAAGAGCGAGGCTGGTAATATGAAAAAAATAGGCGTGTTAGCTTTGCAAGGTGCTGTAAGAGAGCATGTACAAATGTTAGAGGAGCTGGGGTGTGAAGCTGCTACGATCACACGTACTGAGCATTTAGTTGAGCTAGACGGGCTTGTTTTACCCGGTGGGGAAAGTACTGCGATGCGCAAGCTACTGGATCGTTACGATTTACTTGAGCCAATACGAGTCCTTGCTGAAAGTGGATTACCGATGTTCGGTACGTGTGCTGGGTTAATTTTATTGGCGCGAGATGTTGTTGATTACGAATCACATTTAGCAGTGATGGATGTAAAGGTTGCCCGTAATTCTTATGGACGTCAGGTAGATAGCTTTGAAATGCTGCTCGATATTAAAGGCATTGGCGAAGATATACCGGCTATTTTTATTCGAGCACCTCATATTGTATCAGTTGGTGAACAGGTAGAGATACTTGCCACATGTGACGATAAAATAGTGTTAGCACGTGATAGACATATGCTTGGTTGTTCGTTTCACCCGGAGCTAACACGGGACACACGCATCATGGATTACTTTATTAAAAGTATGGTGGATTAATTTAGGTGTCACTTGCAAAATTCGGCTTCATATAGTACAGTATGGTTAAAATTTAAATATGTAAACACGATGATGGGAAGTAGTAACAAGCACGTTTTTTTTAGAGAGTCAGCGGGTGGTGGAAGCTGATAAAAGCACTTGTGAATCCGTCCTGGAGTTGCTCAGTCGAAGTGAATGAAGTAGGCTGTAGCCGGTTGAAAAGCCGTTATGAGATAAGTGGATTAGGCATCAGTCTAATCAATTAGGGTGGCAACGCGGGTAGCTCTCGTCCCTTTCATGGGATGAGGGCTTTTTTGTGTTCTCTTAAACACTATCCCATCATTTTGAATCTACTGGAGGTATGACCGATGTTAGATATTAAACGCGTCCGTGACAACTTTGCGGAAATTAAAGAAATGCTATTGAAACGTAATGAAGATTTAGGTAACTTAGACGATTTTGAAGGTTTAGATGCAAAACGTCGTGAGTTAATCGCAAAAACAGAAGAGCTTAAAGCTGAACGTAATAAAGTGTCTGAGCAAATTTCTGTGATGAAACGTAATAAAGAAAATGCGGATGAAGTAATTGCACGCATGCGCCAAGTAGGCGATGAAATTAAGGAACTAGATGCACAATTAAATGCAGTTGAAGATGAATTCAAATACATGATGATGCGTCTACCAAATATTCCACATGAATCTGTACCAGTTGGCACAACAGAAGATGACAATGAAGAAGTTTTAAAATGGGGTGAAGTACCAACCTTTAATTTTGAAATTAAAGCGCATTGGGATATCGCAACGGATTTACAAATCGTAGACTTTGAGCGCGGCGCAAAAGTAACAGGTAGTCGTTTCTTATTCTACCGTGGTTTAGGTGCTCGTTTAGAACGTGCTTTAATGAGTTTCATGATGGACTTACACTCTGATGAGCATGGTTATACAGAGCTGTTACCACCACAAATCGTCAATCGCGATAGCTTAACAGGTACAGGTCAGTTACCAAAATTCGAGGAGGATGTATTTAAACTAGAAGGTCTAGATTATTTCATGATTCCAACAGCAGAGGTACCTGTAACGAACTATTACCGTGATGAAATTTTATCAATGGATGTATTACCACAAGCATTCACAGCATACAGTGCTAACTTCCGTTCAGAAGCGGGTTCTGCAGGTCGTGATACACGTGGTTTAATTCGCCAACACCAATTCAATAAAGTTGAATTAGTGCGTTTTGTAAAACCAGAAGAATCTTATGAGCAACTTGAGCTATTAACAGGCCATGCTGAAAAAGTTCTTCAATTATTAGGCTTACCATACCGCAAGTTAAAAATGTGTACAGCTGATTTAGGTTTCACTGCTGCGAAAAAATATGACTTAGAAGTATGGATTCCAGCACAAAACATGTACCGTGAAATTTCTTCATGTTCAAACTTTGAAGATTTCCAAGCGCGTCGTGCAAACATCCGTTTCCGTCGCGAGCCAAATGCAAAACCAGAATACGTGCATACATTAAACGGTTCAGGTCTTGCAATCGGTCGTACAGTGGCAGCTATTTTAGAGAACTACCAACAAGCTGATGGCTCTGTGGTGATTCCAGAAGTATTACGTCCATATATGGGTGGAAAAGAAGTAATCACTGCACCAGTAAAATAATCGTGAAAATAGCCTTCCCCTTTTCTATGTTGAAAGAGGAAGGCTATTTTTTTGTTTGCAAACAGATTTTTTTATGTTGCTAAATGGTATCAGATTGCTTCTCCTATTTAGTGAGTTTTCGAGCCTTTTTCTCTGCTTTTTTCCGTTCACGTAAGGCTTGGAAAAAGTCTGTCAAAATCTGTCCGCATTCCTCAGCCAAAATACCTTCTAAGACCTCACACTCATGGTTGAAGCGATTATCATTCAGTAGGCGATATAGTGAATCTACACAGCCTGCTTTCATATCTCTTGCTCCGTATACGACACGAGGAACACGAGACTGTAAAATGGCTCCAGCGCACATCGGACAAGGTTCTAATGTGACATAAAGAGTTGTTTCTTCTAAGCGCCAGCTACCAATTTTTGCGCACGCCTCTTGGATGACCATCAGCTCGGCGTGAGTTGTAGCATTTTGTGTGGTTTCTCGTAAATTATGTGCACGTGCAATGACTTCACCTTCAAATACAAGAACTGCGCCAATCGGTACTTCACCAAGTGCAGCGGCTTTTTGTGCTTCTTCTAAGGCAAGTCGCATAAACTTGCGGTCTTTCTCGAAAATATTCAATGTCATCTCTCCTTAGGCATAGTGTAGCATGCGTCTAATTTAACTATCAAATCAACTCTACTGGCGGAAAGACGTAATGTAAGTATCAATAGTGTAACATTTACGTTTTTTATACTTACAGGGTTTATCACTAAAAGCGGAGGTTGTTTCTATGCTTTTGGCATTCCTTCAATTAACTTACTAGAGCAGACTTCAACTTTAATTCAGAAGGGAGATACAATTTGTAAGAGATAATGAAGTGATTTTAGATATATAGAGAGGGGTTCTATATTGTTTTTTAGATAATAACGACTAATTTTATATGAATATAGATCTAAAACACATCCGATATACCTCGAAAAATAAATGAAACTAAAGTAACAGGAAATATTGAGAAAAGTTAAAATTTGTCGATATATAATTGAACATTATTTTTTCAGGAGGTAGTACTTATGATTACAAAAGATATTTTCGGAAAGCAATACATTGGAGGGGAATGGAGAGAAGGGCGTAGTAATAACCAGTTAGTTAATACGAATCCCTTTAATGGAGCAGTTTTAGGTACATATCCAATGGCGAATGTGGATGATATTGATCTAGCATATCAATCAGCAAAGCATGCTAAAGAAGAGTGGGATAAAGTCAATCCATATCAGAAGAGAGCAATTTTAGAAAAGGCTGTTAGCTATATTGAAGCTCATGAAGAAGAAATCACAAAAATTATTATAGAAGAATTAGGCGGCACACATTTAAAAGCTGCTTTTGAAATTGGTTTAGTTAAAAATATTATAAAAGAAGCGGCTACTTACCCAATAAGAATGGAAGGTAAAATTTTACCTTCGACAATTGATGATGTAGAAAATCGCTTATACCGTATTCCGGCAGGTGTTGTAGGGGTTATTAGTCCATTTAACTTCCCGTTCTTCTTAACAGTAAAATCAGTTGCACCAGCATTGGGCGCAGGAAATGGTGTGGTATTAAAGCCACATGAAAATACACCAATTATGGGTGGCACACTTATTGCTAAGATTTTCGAAGAAGCAGGTATTCCTAAAGGTTTACTAAATGTTGTCGTAACTGACATCAATGAAATAGGAGATAGTTTTGTTGAGCATCCAATTCCAAGAATTATTTCATTTACAGGCTCAACAAAAGTTGGGAGCCATATTGGTCAATTAGCGATAAAAAACTTTAAAAAGCCTTTATTAGAGCTTGGGGGTAACAGTGCGTTTATTGTTTTAGATGATGCAGATTTAGATTACGCGGTTGATGCAGCGGCATTTAGTCGTTTTGCACATCAAGGGCAAATTTGTATGTGTGCAAATCGCGTGTTAGTACACCGTTCACTTTATGATTCTTTTTTAACGAAGTTCGTTGAAAAAGTAGCTTCACTTAAAGTGGGAGATCCAAGTGACCTTTCTACAATCATTGGACCAGTTATTAATGAACGTCAAGCTAACGGGTTAAATGATTTGGTGGAAAGTGCCTTACAAGCAGGAGCAGAAGCAATTTTAAAAGGAACTACAGTTGGAAATCTAGTTAAACCAACAATTTTAGTAAATGTTACACCTGATATGAAAGTAGCGCAGGAAGAGTTATTTGGGCCGGTTATTTCGATCATCCCATTTGATACGGACGAAGAAGCAATTGCAATTGCAAACGATACGAAATTTGGGTTAAGTGGCGCAGTTCACACGGCAAATATAGAAAGAGGCGTTCAATTTGCCAAGCAAGTCCATACAGGTATGATTCATGTAAATGATATTACGATTAATGATGAACCAATTGTTGCGTTTGGTGGAGAAAAGCAATCTGGAATCGGCCGTTTAAATGGAGAATGGAGTTTAGAAGAATTTACAACATTAAAATGGATTGCCGTTAACCATGGAAAACGTGTACTTCCATATTAAATAAAATAACAGGAAGGTGTAAAATTGAATCAGTTCATAGAACAAGAAAGAAATGAAATTTTAGATGCATTTATTAAAGTAGCACCTTATTTGAAGCGACTCCTTCAAGATGATATTACTATCGGTATTTATGATACGGAGAAACTAATCATTAATGTTCCAGGAGATACATTTAATTTAAATGTTAACCCAGGTGATCCGTTAGTTCGCGGTGATGTTATTACTGATGCAATTAAAATGAAAAAGGATACTGCGATGGTCATTCCAAAGGAACTATTTGGTTTCCCTTTGGTTGCGAGAGCAATACCAATTCTAGATGACTCGGGCAAAGTTGTTGGAGGTATTGGCATTGGAACAAGTCTCGAATCCGCCAATCAATTATCCGAGGTAGCTGAAAGTCTTTCTGCAATTACTGAAGAGACATCAGCATCCGTCAATGAAATTGCAAATTCTGTAACAAATCTCGCCAATCAAATGGGCGATGTAGCAAATCAATTAAAAACGGTCAACGTAAATTCTGGAGAAATCAAACAAATCTCTGTTACAGTTAAAAACCTTTCAGATCAAAGTAATCTATTGGGCTTAAATGCATCCATCGAAGCAGCTAGGGCTGGTGAATATGGAAAGGGCTTTTCTGTTGTAGCAAATGAAATTAGAAAACTAGCCCTTAATTCTAAAGAAAATGTCACTAAAATTGATGATATTATTCAAGAAATCAATAATTCGATCAAACAACTAGATCAATCTTTTAAAAAAATCAATGCTGTCACTGATAGTCAGGCATCTGCTATCGAAGAAATTTCAGCTACAATGCATGAACTAAGTAGTAATGCAGCATCATTAGCTAGAATGGCAGAAAACTTGATTAAAGTATAAACATATTATAATAATAAAATGATAAAACACTATATTTTAGTTGATTTTTAACAAAAAATATAGTGTTTTTCTATTTGTTGGAAGTTGTCCCAATTGGCTAAAGAAGCGTTGGTGAAATTGGGGGTTAACGGAACATTTTACGTTATATATCCTAGAAACACTGTCTCTGTTTTTCATTTTATTGCTATGATACAATGATAAGCACTGATTAAATTTTGCACGTAAAGGAGGAGCTATTTTGACGCTTCCATTTGTTACGGTAGAAGGACCGATTGGTGTTGGCAAAACCTCGCTATCTAATGAGATTGCTTCGACATTCAATTACCATCTATTAAAAGAAATAGTAGACGAAAACCCGTTTTTAAATAAATTTTACGAAAACATCGAAGAGTGGAGTTTCCAGACGGAGATGTTTTTTCTCTGTAATCGATATAAACAGTTAACGGACATTAAAAAATATCGCGCGTTGAACGAAGCGCCAGTTGTAGCAGATTATCATGTTTTTAAAAATTTAATATTTGCAAAGCGTACATTAGCGAAAAGCGAGTATGATAAATATGAAGAGATTTATCAAATTTTAACGAAGGATATGCCCGTCCCAAATGCTGTTGTTTACTTGTATGCGAGTGTCGACACACTTATGGAACGTATTGCGATGCGTGGTCGGGAATTTGAAAAGATGATTTCACGTGACTATATGGAACAACTAGTAGCTGATTATCATGCCTTTACTGAACAATTCGAAAAAATGCATCCCGAAATACCAGTTATTCGGTTTAACGGGGACCAACTAGATTTTGTGAAAAACCCAAATGATTTAAAATATATCTTAAAAACTATAGAGGATACGTTACAACAAAGGAGTTTGCAGCAATGAGTTTAAGAGAAAAATACGATATTTCGCCGAACGCAGTCATTACAATTGCAGGAACAGTCGGTGTTGGAAAATCGACAATGACCAATGCACTTGCGAAAGCTTTAAACTTCCGTACGTCGTTTGAGAAAGTAGATGCAAATCCGTATTTAGATAAATTTTATGATGACTTTGAAAAATGGAGTTTTCATTTGCAAGTATATTTCCTAGCTGAACGTTTTAAAGAGCAAAAGCGTATTTTTGAATATGGTGGTGGATTTATTCAAGATCGATCTATTTACGAGGATACGGGTATATTTGCAAAGATGCACTACGACAAGGGGACAATGAGCCCGACAGATTATGAGACATATACAAGTCTATTCAATGCAATGGTGATGACGCCGTACTTCCCACACCCCGATTTAGTGATCTATTTAGAGGGGCCGATTGATGATGTAATCGGTCGTATTCAGGAGCGTGGGCGTGCAATGGAGCAACAAACACCAAATGATTATTGGATTGAAATGCATGAACGCTACGAGGACTGGATTAATAATTTTAATGCTTGCCCTGTCCTTCGTTTAGATATTAATGATTACGATTTAATGAAAAATCCGGATACAATTGAATCAATTGTGAGCCGTATTAGTCATATGCTTAAACAAACGAGTCATTTACGCAAATAGATGATTCACTACGACTTTAGCAGTTGAAAGCAGAATAAGAAAAATCAGTGCATTGGGTGTAGACAGCATAGCAGTAAACAACTAATCAACCAAAAGACGTGCGACAATATGAAACTTATTGTTGTCACGTTTTTTTTGGTGGGAGGTAGGAGGCGATAGTATGAGAGTAGCGGTATATTGCGGGTCTGGAATGGGTAAAAATCCGATTTATGCGGAGAAAGCAATGGAGTTAGGCACGGTATTAGCACAGCACGGTCATGGAGTCGTGTATGGTGGTTCGAAAATTGGATTAATGGGTAAAGTAGCCGATGCCGTTCTGACAGCAGGTGGTAAGGTTGTTGGTGTAATGCCGACTCATCTACAAACGCATGAGATTGTGCATCCCTCATTGACGGAAATTCACTTTGTAGAATCGATGCATAATCGCAAAGCAAAAATGGTGGATTTATCAGATGCGTTCATTGCACTACCAGGTGGCGGTGGCACAATGGATGAATATTTTGAAGTATTTACGTGGGCACAAATTGGACTACATGAAAAACCAGTTATTTTATACAATATAAACGGCTTTTATGATTTGCTTTTACAGCATTTTGATAGAATGATAGAAGAAGGTTTTATACGCGCAAATCAAAAATCACTTATTCGTGTAGCGACGACAGCAGAAGAGGTTTTGGAAATTATTAAGTGAGCATGGGCATATTTTGCCCATGTTTTTTTGTGTAATTGGAATTATATTTTTTGTGGAAAATTACACGAATGAGTTGATTTCATAAACATACGCCGAAGAGCTTTGAGTATTTTTTAGGTAAAAAAAGGAATATCTCTTTGGTATGTCGAAATGAGTAAATTACTATACAAAATTTCGGGCTAGAGGAAGACGCCTAATGTCTATGATAAGCGAAATGAGTCGGAGTACGTTAGGGTTGATGCACATTTTGCTTCCACTCGTATCGCTATGAAAGATTGATACGAAATATGAAATGCTCAAATACACATAGCTGAAAAATGTACGAAGTAAAAATAACAATGGATTTAAGAAGATACATAGCGCTAGTTAGAGGATCAAAGGCTTATAAGATATTCTTTAAACGTCGTCCAGCTGTTGAACCTGTCCATCCGTATCTCAAAGTTTTAAAAAAAAAACGAGGTTTGTTATGGAACCGCTAAACACGCAGTATGAAATTGATTCAAATATAAAAGCGAATACAATCTAGTAACTAAACTTATTGAGGTGGATTTTATGCAAAAAATAGACACACAAGTAACAGATGATTTAGTAGTTCAGTCAATCGAACGTAATGTGGCCATTATCCGTTTTGATATGGATCGGACAGTATCCTATGTAAACGATCTTTTTGCGAAAACGATGGGTTATACAGTGAAAGAAATGATAGGAAAGCATCACAAGGAATTTTGCCTTCCTGCATTTGCGAAAAGTCCTGGTTACGAACAGTTTTGGCACAACCTATCATCAGGTATAAGCTATCAAGACAAAATTGACCGAATGGATGCATATGGGAATAAAATTTGGCTTGAGGCTACCTATATGCCTGTGTTTGCGAATAACTCAAGAAAAGTGATTGGTGTATCGAAAATTGCAACGAATATTACAGAACGCCAAAATACAATTGTTAATGTAGCCGATGATTTAAAGCAAATGGCTACACAGCTTCATCGCCGTTCCGAGGCGGGCATTAAAAATAGTGAGAATTTACTCGTAACAATTCAACAAATTTCAAAAGAATCTGAGGAGAATGTGAGAAATCTTGCCCAGTTGCAAAATCAAGCTGAATCTATTAAGGGTATTGTCAAAACAATTCAAGAAATTGCTTCTCAAACAAATTTACTGGCATTAAATGCAGCTATTGAAGCAGCACGAGCTGGTGAATATGGTCGAGGATTTGATGTTGTAGCAAAAGAGGTTAGAAAGCTTTCGGTAAGGGCTGAGCAATCCATCTCAGAAGTGAAAGATAACGTAGAGGGTATAGTACATGAAATTGGACGGGTCACAGAAGGTATTATCCGTGTATCTGATAACGTCGAGAAAACGAATGTGCAAATTAATGTAACAACAGGTGACTTTATTGAAATAGCTTCTGCTGCTGAGGCATTGGATGATCGTTCTAAGCAATTTATTGGCGTAATTTAAAAGAAACCTGTGGTATTTTTACGATACCACAGGCTTCTTCTTATTTATCTTCTTGCACACGCTTCATGAAAAATGATAGGACAAGTGCGATAACTGCAAGTACTAAAGCAAAGGTCAATGCGTGTTGTACACCTAGAATTGAGCCGGTAAACTCATTTTCAGAAGACGCGCCGTTTTTCGTAACAAAACTTGTTGTGCTAATGGACATAATTGTAATGGAAACAGCTGTCCCGATGGCACCAGCTACTTGCTGTAATGTATTCATAAATGCCGAACCATCCGGATAGAGATTCCGTGGTAGCTGATTTAAGCCGTTTGTTTGTGCCGGCATACTCGCTAATGAAATCCCGACAAACATCATAATATGGAATGTCATGATAAAGTAAACGGATGTTTCTGCATCAATCGTACGGAGAGCAATAAGTGCTACAATCTCCATTAATAATCCAACTGGCACCATTACACGAGGACCGAAGCGGTCAAAAATATGACCCGAAATAACAGCCATAAATGCATTGATGACGCCGCCTGGTAAAAGTAATAAACCGGCAATTACCGGTGCAAGAAGTAAAATGTTTTGTAAATAAATCGGTAGTAACACCATTGTTGCCAAAATAGTCATATGCACAATAATGACCATTAAAATGCCGATATTGTACATAGGGAACGTAAATACTTTTAAATTGAGCATTGGTTGCTCCATTTTTAGTTGGCGTAAGCAGAATAGCAAAATTGCAATAGCTCCAACACCGATCGAGCCCATCACTTCAGCTGTAAAGAATGTGCCAAGCTTACCTGAAATACTAAAACCATACACGACACCGCCGAAACCAATAGTTGAAAGGATAATCGATAGTACGTCGAATTTAACTGGACGTACTTCGCTGACATTTTGAACGAACTTTAAGCCGAGTGCATATGAAATCGCTAAAAACGGTAAGCTGATCCAGAATATATAATGCCATGAGAATTGCTCCATGACAAAACCAGCAATCGTAGGCCCAATCGCGGGAGCAAAAATAATAACTAATCCGATTTTACCCATAGCAGCACCACGCTGGTTAATAGGATAAACCATTAAGATAACTTGCATCATTAGTGGCAGAATAATGGCTGTACCAACAGCTTGAATAATGCGTCCGATGAGTAATAAAGTAAAAGTAGGGGAAATGGCAGAGACAACAGTACCGATAATGGAGAATAGTAGGGAAACATTGAATAACTGTTTCGTCGTAAAGCGTTGCATAAGTATTCCTGAAATCGGAACTAGAATACCTAGTGTTAATAAATAACCTGTTGTAAGCCATTGAATCGTTGAAGCATCAGTTTTAAAATCAACGATCAACTGCGCAAAGGCCATGTTGAGAGCTGTTTCATTAAATAAGCCGATGAAGGCGGCGACTAGAAAAGCCGCGATAATTTTATTGCGTTGTTCATATAACTTTTGACTATCCATAAAAACCTCATTTTCTATTCGTATACTATTTAGGTAGATATTCCTGATTTTTCGTCGAGAATACTATCTATTTATCATAAATATCATAGCTGTTATTCTCTTAAACAGCAATGGAAAAGAGAAAAGCGTTTGGGTATTGTAGAACCGGAGTGAAATTTAAATTTTCATTTATGTTAAATTATACTAGCAATTAAATTACCTTTATATTTACAATATTGTAAGAGGCTATTTTTATATGGCTTTGAAAATCATAATAGGGGTGTTATGGAATGACAAAGGTGGAAGTAGGTTTTAAACATTTGCCAACAACGGCAATTTCAGATGCAACGGGTGGTCATACAAATTTACGTAGTGAAATTAAACCATTAGCTGACCATTTTAAAATTGCTGGGCGTGCAATCACAGTGCGTTTACCAGACGGGGAAAATGGCGCTGTACTTGAGGCTATCCGTGCCGCTAATGAGGGAGATATTTTAGTTATAGATGCAAAAGGGAATACAAACCGTGCAGTGGCAGGGGATTTTGTCATTTCATTAGCAAAAGGCATTGGAGTTCAAGGTTTTGTCGTGGATGGAGTTATTCGTGATATTGCAGCCATTCGAGAATTGGATTTCCCTGTATTTTCTCTAGGGACAACAGTTGCGGCGGGCAATAAAAATGGTGGCGGCCAAGTAAATGTACCAATTGCCATTGGCGGTGTAACTGTACAGCCAGGTGATTATATTATTGGTGATGTAGATGGTGTTATTGTCGTACCACAAGAAGATGCGGAGCGTATCGCCGTAGCTGCTGAGGCAAAAGTAGAAAAAGACGAGGCACGTGAGCAGGAAGCACATATGAATGGAAAAGAATCGATTATTGCTTATTTAGATAAAGTATTAGCCAAATAAGAAAATCCTCACTACGAGCTGAAGTCGTAGTGAGGATTTTTAATAATAATTTAAACTAATTTTTCTTTTTCAAGTTCGACAAAGTAATTTTTCATTTTTTCTGTATCGAAACGGCCTTCCCACTTCGCCATTACTAATGATGCAAGTGAGTTACCGATTACATTTACAACTGTACGTCCCATATCAAGGATACGGTCAATACCTGCGATAAATGCTAACCCTTCAATTGGAATACCAACAGTGCCTAGTGTTGCAAGAAGTACAACAAATGATACGCCTGGCACACCTGCAATTCCTTTAGAGGTTACCATCAATACAAGCATTAATGTAATTTGTTCACCAATACTTAAGTCAATCCCATACATTTGTGCAATAAATAAAGCAGCAATTGCTTGATACAATGTAGAGCCGTCTAAGTTAAAGGAATAACCTGTTGGAATAACGAAGGATACAATGTCTTTTGGTGCACCCAATCTCTCCATTTTTAACATAACACGTGGTAATACAGCTTCAGAGCTTGCTGTAGAGAATGCTAAGATTAATTCGTCTTTTAATACTTTGATTAAGTAGAAAATATTAATACCTACGAATTTCGCTACAAGTCCAAGTACGACAAAGATGAAGAAAATCATCGTTGCGTATACTAGGATAGCAAGTTTTCCAAGTGGTATTAGGGAAGCAAACCCATATTTGGAAACGGTTACACCGATTAATCCGAATACACCAATTGGTGCAAATTTCATGACAAGGTTCGTTACCCAGAACATGGCATCAGCCACACCTTGGAAGAATGCTAATACCGGCTTGCCCCGTTCACCAATTGCGGCAACGCCTAGACCGAATATGACAGAGAAGAAAATGATGGCAAGCATATCGCCTTCAGCCATAGCTTGGATAATGTTTGTCGGTACGATTCCAACAATAATATCAAATTTGCCTTTTTCCTCTACTTCCTCACTTGTCGATACATAACTTGAAATATCGCCTTGTGAAAGTTCGTCCATATTAACGCCAGCGCCCGGTTGGAATAAGTTAGCTGAAAGTAATCCAACAACAATCGCAACTGTTGTAATAACTTCGAAGTAAATAAGTGATTTTCCGCCTAATCGTCCAACCTGTTTCAGGTCGCCTGTTCCAGCTACACCTACGATTAATGTCGAAATTATAATCGGTACAACAATCATCTTAATAAGATGTAGGAAAATATCTCCTAGTGGTTGTAAATATGTTTCAACAGTGGGGTTACCGTAAAAAATACCACCAACAATAATCCCTAAAACTAAACCGATTAAAATTTGAGCGGCTAAACTAATTTTAAACAACTTTTTCAAAATCTTAGTTCCTCCTAAGTATTAAATTTTTAGGACACGCCTTACTTTAATAATACAGAGGACTTATAAAATCCGACAAAATCCGAAAGATTTAATTCGTTTTTGTTAAAATTTCTGAGTATAAAACTTGGATAAATTTCTTAATATTCACTTTTGCTTTACGATTACCGTGATCTTCTATTTGCTTCATGAGTTGACGAATTTCTTTAAAATCAAAGTAACGCGGAGCATAGTATTCAAATTCTGAGTTTGTATAATCAACAACACCGAGATTTGCGAGATTAATCATTGCCGCTAAAATTGTACGGCGTACACGCTGCTCAATCGCCTTACTTTCTTTCAAAACTTCGTCAGGCGTAGGTTTTGTGACACTGGCAATTTCTTCGTATAACTCTTTTAACGGAGGCAACGGAGCAATTTTATGTTGATGTGCAAGTAGCGTTTCAATAATTGCAATAATATCTTCGCTGCCGATCTCACCGACAATACCCATATCACTTAAAATAGTTTGAATATGATCACGGGATGTTGTTTTGTTACTTTTTTGCTCACTTAAGTCGATATTAATAAGTGATTGGCGAATAACGTGCAGTGAATTTTTTAGTCGGAATTGCTCCGTAGTTTTCCGTAAAACATTTTCTACTTCGATGCGGTTAATCGGTTTATGAATAAAGAAGTCAATACCTCGCATATACGCTTCGCCGACCATATCCTTATTAACTATTTGAGAAATCATAACAAATTGCCCTTCAAAGCGGTTTTGAATTAGCTGCTCGACTGTGGCGATGCCATCTAGCTTAGGCATTAGTAAATCGATTAATACAAATTCAGGCTGTGTCATTAAAATTTGTGGAATAGCATCTTCACCGTTACTTGCTTCGCCGATAACAGTACCTAAACCACCATCCTCAATAATTCGATTTAACATTGCACGGCTTGCGCGATCATCATCTACAATAAAATACCTCATTTAAGTCTCTCCTGTTTGAATAGTTTGCGTTGGAATTATAATTTTAAACATCGTTTTATCTGGATTAGATTCTACAAAAATTGTACCATCTAACTTTGCTACTAAGGCTACTACATGTGAAAGACCAATACCAGTTGAAGCAATACCTTCTGCATTGTATTTCGTGGTATAACCAGGCTCGAAAATAACTGAAAGCTCTCCTTTTGAGATACCTTTTCCCGTATCTGAAACACTAAATATAGTGTCGTTTGCTGTTTGTTGAACATGAATATCAATTGTTCCTTGTGTTGCAATTGCTTCTACTGCATTTGCTGTTAGGTTATTTAATAAGGCGAGTAATGCAATATGCTCGTCCGTTTGAAAATCACAATCTAGTGTTACATGAAAGCCAATGTCTTTACCGAGAAGTACACTATACTTTTTGTTTCCTTCTACTACATAATGCATTAGCTCGGATAAACCGAATGTACCCAAGTCTTTTTCACCGACTATTTTAGCTATACCAGCATAAATTCGCTGTGAATCTTTTTTCACCTCATGAATTTCCTGGGCAATATAAAGCGCTTGCATACTTTCTGTGCGATGACCTTGTTCTGTTAATTGACGAGATAATTCAAAACTATTTGCCGTAATAGACTCAAGATGATTCATGGATTTTTTTAAGTAGAGTGTTTCTACATATAATTCAGAACCGATATTTAACATTTCTTGTACACGTTTTTTCTGCTCTGTAATTAATATAGAGCTATAAATACCCACAACAAAAAAGCTGCGTAGTAAGGCTACAGCAAGGAGGATAAATAAATCATGTATAAGTAAAAAAGAATCAAAGTGTAATAAAAAGCGTACACTTTGTTCTGCTAAATTAGATATTACTTCACTCAATGCAACAAATAGCCCGAGTTTCAAAGGTTTTTCACGAAACTGTTGAATTTTTAATTGGTACAAGCAAATAGAAAATAATAAATAAAATGTAGCTGCCGGTAAATGAGAAAGTAAGCTATCCAAAAAGCTTATATCTTGATATGCATAATCCATTGCGATGCGGAAAGACATCGTTACAACACTGGCGGCAATACCCGCCGAAATAAGTGGGGTAGGTTTAAGGAGGATGCATAAAAAGAATATGATACTACCTAGACCAAAGCGAAAAGTTGTATCGTCGAAAGGTGCAATTTTAATTTCGCCGCTAATTGCAGTTAGTATTGCTATTGTAAAGATCCATGTAAGGGAAGTCTTATGTAAAAACATTTTTTGAAACATGATAAAAATCCCTCCATTTATAACTTTAGCTGATTATATAATAAAAAAATGCCACAACCTAATAGGAAGTGGCATATCAAGAGTATGACATTTAATTTTCGGGCAAAAAAAAACGGCTACATAATGTAGTCCGAAAAAAAACTGGAGGAGGTAGAGGGATTCGAACCCCCGCGCGGTGTTACCCGCCTGTCGGTTTTCAAGACCGATCCCTTCAGCCGAACTTGGGTATACCTCCATGTTATGTTGTTGCTATGTCTTATCGACAAGAATTAATTTAACATGAAATTTAAAATGGGTCAACACTTTTGTGAAGTTTTTTTCGTTTTTTTAATTTCATTTTATTTTGAGTCTGCAGAAAGCTGTAATCATAGGAATAAACGAGTTTTAAAAAAGCTATGGAGAAGGAATAACTTAGCTTGGTAAAGGCTTTTATATAAATAATTTATGCATTTTATTGCATTTTTGAGCAACTGTCAGTATACTAAGTATTGCCGTGCTAGGTGGGAAGGTAGCGGTGTCCTGTAACTCGCAATCCGCTCTAGCGAGACTGAATTCCTTTTTCGAGGCTGTCCGTATTGTTTGGCTGCCTTTTGCACGTAGTGTTGACGATTGGGTCCTGCGCAATGGATACCCATGAACTATGTCAGGTCCGGAAGGAAGCAGCATTAAGTGGTCTTATTCATGTGCCGCGGGGTTGCCTAATCTGAGCTAACGACAAGAGTAACGCTTATGTGCGGCTGTCGAAGAAAGGTGCACGGCATTAAATTATGCCAATTCAAACGCATTCGTCTACTTAAGGCGAATGCGTTTTTTTTATTTTCATTTAACTGAAAATAAAGCTTCCGGCAGATGTCACAGATTTTGCAAGGAAGTAAATTGTGCAAGCACAATTCAAAATCTGGACGCATTGTTTTTCTGTGCGAAAGCGAAGCGTCAGCAACAATTATGCCAAGGCATATTCGATAAGAAAAAAATGCCGTCGCTGTTTTATAAATGAAATAGCTGGTGTTATAATAGAAATACAGTATTTAAAAAGAAAAGGAGAGGAAATCATTGACGTATCAAGCGTTTTACCGTGTGTATCGACCACAATCTTTTCGTGAAATGTCTGGTCAAACACATGTGAAAAGAACACTACAAAATGCTCTCCTAGCAAATAAAACAACACATGCGTACCTTTTTTCTGGACCACGGGGTACCGGAAAAACGAGTACAGCGAAAATCTTTGCAAAAGCCCTAAACTGCGAGCATGCGCCTGCAAGTGAACCGTGTAACGAATGTGCGACATGCTTAAGTATCACAGAAGGGTCACACCCGGATGTTATTGAGTTTGATGCAGCGTCTAATTCACGCGTTGAAGAAATTCGTGACATTATAGAAAAAGTTCGTTTTGCTCCGGCTAGTTGTAGATTCAAAGTGTATATTATCGATGAAGTGCATATGCTTTCTACAAGTGCCTTTAATGCGCTATTAAAAACATTAGAAGAGCCTCCTCCTCATGCTGTCTTTATTTTAGCGACGACTGAGCCGCATAAGTTACCAGCGACAATTATTTCTCGTTGTCAGCGCTTTGATTTTAAACGTCTTTCAACGAATGATATTTTAGAGCGTATGAAAGTTGTGTTAGAGGATATTGAGTTGCCTTATGAAGAACAAGGTTTAAAGGTTATTGCGCAATCAGCTGCGGGCGGTATGCGTGATGCCCTGAGTTTACTAGACCAGGTTGTGTCTTTTAGTGGAGAGATGCTAAAGCTTGAGGATGCCCTACTTGTAACCGGATCCATTAGTCAGGACGTCTTTTATGATTTAGCTGAAGCACTAAAGACAAAAGATGTCGCGCAAATACTCGGATTACTTGAACAGCTTATCGCAGATGGGAAAGACCCATTACGTTTGTCGGAGGATCTAATTACATTTTTCCGTGATTTACTTCTATTACAAACGAGTGAAAATTTAGCGGATCTATTAGAGCTTGTTTCACCAGAAGAGCGAGTACTTGTGTTAGCTCATGACTTTGCCCCGGACATCTTATATGGATATATTGATATTTTGGCGAAAACACAGCAGGAAATGCGTTTTTCGCATCATACCAAAATATATTTAGAAACGGCTCTATTGAAGATGGTTCAATTTTCAGGGGGAGCAGTAACTCATGTAGCTAGCTCAGGAGAGGTAGAGATTAATCCCGAATTGGCACAAAAGGTGATTGCTCTCGAACAAATGGTGCAGCAATTATCCGCACAATTGCAAAATGGTGTACCTATGCAAACTGCACAGGCACCGAAAGAACAACGTCCGCGTGCAAAAAGTCCAGGTGGCTATAAAGCACCTACCGGACGTATCCTAGAAGTACTGAAGGATGCTACAAAGCAAGATGTGCAACGAGTTAAAGGCGCTTGGGGTCAGGCGCTAAGTCAATTGCAAAAATCTCAGTCCGCTCTTTTAGCAGAGGCGGAACCTGTTGCGGCATCACCAGGTGCTTTTGTGTTAAAATTCAAGTATGATATTCATTGTCAAATGGTCGCTGATAACCAAGCGTTAAAAGCGCAATTTACACAGCTAATAGCCAGTCAAACAGGAACGATGTACGAAATGCTTTGTACACCTGAAGAGGCGTGGGTGAAATTACGTGAAGAATTCATCCGGGATCACGGCTTAAAGCAAAAAGAAGAACAACCTGCTCCAATGGGCCATGAAGTCGAATTAATGGAACCACCGGCAGAAATGCCAGAAGGCCCTTATATCGATGATGCACAGCCTCTCGCGTCACAAGATCCACTTGTAACAGAAGCTGAAAAGTTATTCGGTAAAGATTTTATTGAAATTATGGAAGACTAATTATTAGGAGGAATACAATTATGCGTGGAATGGGAAATATGCAAGGCATGATGAAAAAAATGCAAAAAATGCAAAAAGAAATGATGGAAGCTCAAGATGCTTTAAATGCAGAGCAATTTGAAGGTGCTGCTGGCGGCGGTATGGTGAAAGTCACTGTTACTGGTCAACGTGAAGTTGTAGATGTAAACCTTGACGCAGCAGTAGTAGATCCGGAAGATATTGAAATGCTACAAGATTTAATTGTTGTTGCGACAAACGAGGCACTAAAAAAAGTGGAAGAAAAAACAAATGCAACAATGGGTAAATTCACGCAAGGAATGAACCTTCCATTCTAGGAGGCAAACAACATGTATTACCCTGAACCAATATCAAAGCTAATCGACAGCTTTATGAAATTGCCAGGTATCGGGCCGAAAACTGCGGCTCGACTGGCGTTTTTTGTGTTAACAATGAAGGAAGATGATGTATTATCATTTTCAAAAGCGTTAATAGATGCAAAACGAAATCTTAGCTACTGTTCAGTTTGCGGCAATATTACTGATATAGATCCTTGTCATATTTGTTCTGATAAACAACGTGATGCATCTGTTATCTGTGTCGTGCAAGACACGAAGGATGTAATTGCGATGGAAAAAATGCGTGATTATCATGGTAAGTATCATGTGTTGCAAGGGGCTATATCACCTATGGATGGTGTAGGGCCTGAAGACATTAATGTAGCATCTCTTTTGGTGCGTTTACAGGATGAAACGGTACAAGAGCTTATTTTAGCGACGAACTCTACAATAGAGGGAGAAGCGACAGCTATGTATATTTCACGACTTGTAAAACCTTCAGGTATTCGTACAACGCGTATTGCCCACGGTTTACCAGTAGGTGGAGACTTAGAATATGCAGATGAAGTTACATTATCAAAGGCGATGGAAGGTCGTCGTGAGTTGTAGAGTGAGGGAATGAGATGTTCTTCCGACGTAAGGGGAAATTAAAAAAAGAATTCGATGACAAACTTGTGCATCTCATAAAAGAGACAAAAGAAGATTTGCAACAGGCGAAAGTTATTGAAGGGCTATTAGATGATTACAATTTAGACCCGATTGCACGACGAAAAGCATTAGAGAGTATCCATTATTACTTATTTAAGGAAGCTCGAATTCGCCGTGTGTTAATTAAATAGTAATCACGAGAGTTATAGAAGCAGTACGGAAATCATAAACTTACATATTATTATCTAAGGAGGCAGGTATATGCCGTGGACTGTAATAGTGAGTATTTGTATTCCTGTAGTGCTTCTTTTTCTTTATATAGTAGGAAGACATGTTAAGTGGGGGAAATTCTTTGAAGGATTATCTGTATTTTGGTTTCGTATAGCCTGTGCATTTTTATTGCTATTCATTATTCATTTAATAGTAGGTTACAACGGCTATAATATACCGATAAACTTGTTCTCTGTGCTTGCAATAGCTGTATTCGGTATCCCGGGGATATTAGGGATTACTTTTTTAATAGTTTTTTTATAAAAATACTTGCAAACTAAAAGTATTGTGATATAGTATTAATAGTCGTTAAGATAACTGATTGAAAGCAACTTTACAAAAAAACAATTTGAAAATAATTGTTGACATCAAAAACATACCATGTTATGATATAAAGGTTGCTGAAACAAAGCGACAACAATATGAACCTTGAAAACTGAACAAGCAAAACGTAATCAATAACGTTTCTAGTAACTAACTTCGTTAGCAAACGAAACACAAGTAATAAATAGATATCAACTTTTAGTTGATACGCTAGCAAAGCTAATGAGCTTTCAAACTACTTTTATGGAGAGTTTGATCCT
>NZ_JBIWCX010000024.1:0-40458 GCF_044761695.1 Lysinibacillus sp. NPDC097287 | reverse complement strand
AGAAAAACACCTCCACATTGATTATTTCAGGTTTAAATACCCGTTATTCAATGAAAGGTGTTTTTATTTGTCTCATGTTATTAGGTCAGTCCCCTGTCTGAGTTTAATGACTACCAACTTGCTTTATATTTGTTTTCCTTTTCTTCGTTCCTTGAAATCATTCTATTAGAAAACTTCGAGTCAGCATATCTTAATGCTATTTCTAAAAAAATAGAAGATTATTCACTTAAGTATCATGAAATCTACACTCAGTGCTATGACCAAATTGAAGGATATGCTCAGTCCTCAATACAGTCCCACATGATAAAGGGACTTACAAGCGCTAGCAGAGGTGTAGGCGCTAGTTTAGCCGATAAACCAGAATTTAGGAATTTATTATTGGGTGAGTCCTTAAAAATAAGCAGCAAGATACTAGAAAAGAAAGGTTCAAAAAGAACAGAGCGGACTATGAAACAATTTATAGAAAAGCAGAACGATTACATCCAACCTTTCGTTGAAAAAATTAATACAGTTAACAAACTTTATAATCAACCAATTGAACTCATTTTTGATAAAGAGAACTTATACATTGAAACGAAAGAAGGGCAGCAAGAATTTAGTACCCCTTCTCAATTGCTTAGATCTTAATTTCTTCAAGCAATAGAGAGGAAATATCTTGCCCACGATGTTATTCATTCACCAGAAGAATTGATAGGACCTTATTAAGAGCGATTCTTGTTAATAGTAGCGGGGGCTTTAATTGAATAAGAAAATAAACAAAGGATTGAACATATTAGACATATCTAAAATGTTCGGTCCTTTTATTATCAACTCTTTGCCCTATCTAACCTAAATATAACATTGGTTGTACAAATATATGCAAGATCGTGATAACGACGGTATGGTAGGCGAATAAGCCCCTAGAACGTTGAGGCAAATAGAGCATCTGACATCGAAAATTAAATAACTATATTTAACCCCGTCCTAACTTAGAACGGGGTTATGTCTGTTTGAGGCTTTAAAATTAAAAAAACTTTATTGTCACTTGATAAGTTGATAAGCTTGTTACGATTTAAATCATAAATTGCCTAATCTTTAAGGAGATTGTGTTAACCTCAACTCATTTGAGCACGGAACGAGTCGCACCAATTACACCCCATTATTTCAATAACGATATGTTATTTGTAGCTTGACTATAAAGGCATCTTTATAAAGGTAATATGATTCCGGTGAAACTAAAATTATTTATTAATATTTTATGGACATAATAATCCTTACAAATATAAAAAGAGATGGTATTTATGGGTCAGAAACTTAGCTTAAGAAAGCTTAGAAGAGCCAATAAATATAATTCCCTGTCGTCGATTCTATCCATCATGGTCTTATTTATCATGGGGATGGTAGTGAGGAACTTGTACGGAAAATATTTTGATATCTAAAGTAAGGTCTGAATGGTATTTTTATAATACAAATCAAGTGATAACAACGAAAATAAGAGTCTGGATTAGATAACTAATTCGGACTCTTAATATGTGTTTATTTTAAGTTTTACACCCTGAAAGTGAACCCGTTAGTGTTGATGTTGGATTTTTTTTATTCCACAATAAGGCCAAATTGTGGAATAAGGTTTCCAATGAAAAATTTGGCTTTAAGCACAAGCCTTGTCTCTTATATTTTAGACTAGGGCATTATGACGCATCAACTAAGCGAGCTAGAGATAGATGAACTGGTGCATCGTGAGGTATTTAAAGTAGTACCACTAAAAGTCTGAGTATTCATTAACAAAAGAAGGGGGAGTATTTATTCCTATACTAAAAGCGATGTAAAGCTGGGGACTGGGGTAGACGTTCTTGTGATAATAAATCAAACGTTGCTGCTGCTTTTGCAGTTAAAACTGGATGGAGAAGAGTGGTCACAATACTCCCTGTACCAAGTGCGATTTTCTTTGTGTGTGCAGCGAGATGGGAAAGGTTGACAAATGGATTGTATCCAAATGTTGCCGCCGTTTTACCTTTTTTGATAAAAGTAGTATCACGCATAAATAAACTAATTAATCCAATGTTTTCAGCCTTTTTTGCGTAGTGGAGTTCATCCTCAAGGGAGAAGCTAGTTGTAGACTGATTGACAAATGTCACTGTTAATCCTAGTGTGAGACAGTGCGGTTTATGTGATTTTTCGTTCCTTTAAAGCGATCTGATTCAAACACACTGGGTATAGACTCTCAAAGGCTACTAGATTTTTGGGATGATTAAACAGCTCAATTTCTGAAAGTATCGTAGCAACGATTTTTTCACCTATTCCTGGAATTGACTTGATTAATTCATATTCTTCGAGTTGTGCCGCCAGTTGATTAATCTCACGCTCTAACGTAGAAAGTTGTTGGCGGTACGCTTGAAGTAAATAAATATACATATTCAGACTAACGAGAATGCTTTGATAAAGATTGACTGAATTATTTGTAATGCAGTTCACCTAAGTGATAGGCATCAATTGCATCTGTTCTAGTTTTTCGTAAAAGACAATGACTCTCTTGCCTCAAAAAACTGTACTCTTGGGTCGTAATAGTGACCTATCGCTACTAAAAAAATGGGTGGTCTCATTTCTGTTTAACTTTCTAAATCTAGTAAATAAGATGTAACTCTTCTAATCTTTCCACACCGTTTTTATAGGCATTTTTCATCTCAATTTTTCACTAGAATTTTTGCTAAATATTGTTCTATACAAACGTATAATAACGGCTATAGTTGGATATAAATGTATTAACTTCTGACAAATACATTGATATATATTTAGTCGCTAACAAGAACTACTAACGATTAGAAAAAATTGCGTACAATTAATTTGGAGGTATTTTGGGTATGAATAACAAGGAATGTATAGACCGATTTATAACAGAGGCTCTAGCAGGTAAAGCGAATAATACAGTAAATTCTTACAGATATTCGTTGGAAAGGTTCGGTAAGTATTTAGACGAAAGTGATACAGACTTGATTGGATATGGTCGTATAAACGTACAGAACTATATCGATAAGCAGTTTGCTAAGCGTTCGGCTAGTGGTGTTAATCGTGAAATAGCAGCAATCAAAGCATACAGCCGTTATGTAGGAAAGCCGGAAGTAAGCGAGGGTCTTCGTATCTTTAAACCACTTAAAGCTAAGCAACAAGCACGAACTTGGTTATCCCCTGAAAATGCAAATGAGATATTACATTTAACTGCTCTTAAACCTAATAAGCGTGACCATGCGATTGTAAGCCTCTTTTTATATTCCGGATTACGTCTAAGTGAAGTGGCGGCGCTTGACCGTAATGATGTAAATCTGTGTGAAAGTAGAGGCACAGTAAATGTGCGTGAGTATAAAATGGGTTGTGAACGAATTGTTCCACTTAGCAGTGGAACTTGTAAAGCAATCAAAGATTATTTAGATCAAAGAAATGACAACCTCGAAGCGTTGTTTTTATCATCATTTTACAAACCTTTAAGCGCTCGTTCGATTCAATCAATGTTAAAACAATACGGAATAAATTCAACTCAACTTCGTCATACATTTGTGAAGACACTTGTTAATAAGGGTACACCAATTGAGACAGTTAAAGTACTAAATGGACGTTTTAGTATCGGCAGGATTGCAAGTTATTTCAGTACAGAAGGTTTAGCAAATGTAGTCGATCGATTTACTAAACAATAAAACAAAAAAGGAGTTAAACTTCTACGCATTTTAATAGGGTACCTGTAGTTAGGACACTTGAAAAAGGAAGGTGTTTTACCAACAGGTATTTTTATATACTTAAATTTCAAGATATGCAGATTAGGGGACAACATGAGTAAGATAACATTTTCATCCAAAGCGATAAAAAACACTTCAAAAGAATCCAAATGTACAACTTGTTAGCGAGCGAAGGATGAGTATCTGGTTGGTAAACTCCCTCGATGTAAACTTTTGGAGGTGTCCAGTTCTGGATATTATAGCTATCTAAAAGCATCCACTGACCGAGAAGCAAGTGCACAATTTTTTGAAAAGGAAAATGGTGTGATAATCCCCCTCAAACATATAGCGCTTATACTTTGTATTATTTTTTTCTTTATCGTATTTTGTTATGGGTACATCATAACTCCTATTAGGGTTCGAAATGCAATACTTTGAGTGACAATCATTTTTTTTAAAATCTACCTTTTTTAAAAATTCAGCATTTTAGCTACTAGTAGTCTTAAAACTGGCATAGAGGAGCAATAATTTTCAATGGCTAATTGGAAGGTCCAATTTATTTCTTCTCGTTATCATTGATTGATTGGTAAATACAACAGTATCTTTAACTACATACAAAAAAAGGATGAGGATTAATAAATATTGGAGAATTATTAAAAAAGTCTTGATGAGTTGAATATAGGTTAAGGGAGAACCTCCTATAATGTAAGTCCGAAATATAAAAAAGCGCACATTTTCGATACGCATCACAAATAGTCGTATATCACTGATTTTTTATCAGATATAAGGCTATTTTATAATCCAACTTGGAAGTTTTTGACCAAGGGATGTAATCATTTAATATCTCTGATTGCTGATTGGTCGGTAAATTCGGAAGCTTTAAGGAAAATGAAGCGTTGAAAGGAAGGAGCAAAGCGTAGAAAGAGACATTCAGTATTAGATGTCTCTTTCTACGCTTTTGATTTTTAATCTTTCTTTCAAACGATTCAACACCAACTGGTTTTCAGGTATTCTTAAGTTTTTATTTCGGAGGTAATGTGGATTAATATAACTTTTTGTTGATTGAATACTTTTATGACCTAACATTTGCTGAATAAAATTAATGGGGGTATCTTCATCAGCCATTAAAGTGGCAAATGTATGTCTGAATCCATGAATATTAATAGGAGGTAAGTTTGATAAACGTAAATATTCTTTTAATAACGCATCAACGTCGGTACGTGTTAGTTTATTATTTTTACAGTTCAAGAATAAGAAATCTGTTACAACTCTATTCCGTTTATAAGCATACGTCTCGATAATCCTCCCCATCCCAGGCCTTAGATTTACAATTCTTTGATGATTATTCTTCGTTTTTTTTAGCAAAAATGTATCGTTTTCAAAATCAATATCTTTACATTGTAAATCTAAAATTTCTGATATTCTGCAACCTGTAGATAAGAGAAGGCAGAACAATAGTAAGTCTGTTTTCAAATCTTTTGAGTTTGTAACTATAGCATTAAAGAATTTAATTATATTTCCCCGAGTTAAAACCCTTGAATATTTCTTTTCTGGCGTATATTCAGAAAGACGAAACTCTATATCCACCATAGGATTTTTGAAGTTATAATTCTTTTCAAGAAACGAAAAGAAGCTCGATAAGGCGTTATGATTTGACTTCATTGGGCTAAAACCTTTATATATTAAGGTTCTAAAGTAGCTATCCAACAAAGCACTATCAATTGGATGATATCTAATTAGAACACCAACAGAATCCTTTTCCACGTAAACTTTATCCAAATAAATTTCTTCTTTTTTTTCATTCATTAGAGTAGCTAAATATAATGTGAAATCGTTTAATCTATTTAGGTATTTTTCGTTGGTTTCTTTAGTTAAACGGGAGTTTTTTAAAAAATACTCGATATTTTCCAATAGAGAGTCCATTATTTATCAACATCCTCATCTTTAATAACTTGATTTAATAAATTTTCAAATGGGAAAGGAAATTTATTTGTAATTTGTTCTTTTAAATCCTCATTATATAATTGAGTATAAACCATTGTCGTTTTTGGATCTGAATGTCCTAAAATCAATGATAGATTATGCAAACTGATGCCCATCTTTAAGCACTTAACTGCAAATGTGTGTCGAAATGTATGAACAGTTATATGATTTATTTCTGGAAGCCTCTCGCGTAGTCGATCAGCTAAATATTCAATTGTTCTGATCGGAAATTTTCTTTCCCTTTGTAAATTCTCATCTCTAGCAAAAAGATACCCCTCGTATTTGGAATCCCACTCTTCCATTCCACTTTTACTTAAATAGTGTAATATCTCTTCTTTTACTTCTTTAAACATAGGAATGTAACGCTCTTTGTTTCCTTTCCCTTTCCGAATGAATATCAAATCGTTTTCTACATCAAAGTCTTTAACTCGCATACTTGAAATTTCACTAACACGGCAGCCAGTCCCGAGTAAAAAAATAATCATTGCTCTGCATCTGTATGGTTTTGAAAAACTTTCTACACATTTAAGAATTTTAGATACATCTTCATCTTTAATATACCGTGGAAGTAATGCAGCGTTTTCAAATTTAAACTTGTATCCAAAGTCGACCTGAGTGTAATTCATTTCAAACGCAAATGTCATAATGCTCTTCATAATCGCACTATATTTATTCAAGGTTTTAACTGCATATTTGTCCTTTTTCTTCGGACTACTTTGAATGATTTTAAGGAGAATTATTTCGTTTAGTTCAGTAATTTTCAGAGAAGAACAATGTTCATGGAGATAAGATTTTACTCTAATTAAAAAGTTATTATAGGTTGTCCAAGTTTCTGAAGAACGTTTGTTAATTTGGACCAATTCTTTTAAGTTAATGAGAAATTCATCTATTATAAAAAGTGCTAAAGGTTGCTCAGTTCGATTAGAATTCACATACGTTTCGTGATTTTTTAGCTCCAGAAAAGATTTTAAAGCTAGGGGAGTAACACCTAGTTGTTTACTAATTTCTTCAAGTGAAAAATTACTTTTTTTTTCAATAGCCAATCAATCTTCCTCCTAATCAAAATTTAATTCTTTCCCGACAACAACTTCTTTAATTCTTTCTAAATCTCGGTAAAAATAGCCCATAGTAACAGATAGTGTTTTATGACCCGCAATTTGGGCTACTTCTTTGATATCATTTTTATTATTCAATGCATTAGTAATAAATGTATGTCGTAAAGATCTCGGTGAAAATTTCGTTTTTCCAAAGGCCCTAATGTTAGTAAGTTTGAACCAATCATAAATTGTAGTAGAAGTTATAGGAGTGCCATTTAGTTTTAAAAATAATGTTTTAGTTTTTGCATCGGGTAGATAATTGCATCTGATTTTTAAGTACGCTTGTATAAAATCCACTAGGTCTTTGCTGATTTTTAAAGTTCTTTGGTGTGATTTTTTGCTTTTTAGAGTAATTAAACGCTCAGCTAACACTACATCATCGATTTCTAAATTTGCCACTTCTATATGACGACAACCGGTTTCTAAGAGAATTAAAAAAATTGAAATATCTCTTAAGGTATTCGAGGACCTTTCTAAAATTGTATCTATAAGGATTAATAAATCCTGAACAGGTATGAATTCATTGTTTCTGTTACCTTTTTTTTCAAAATTTTTCGGGATCTTATATTTAAAACTAATGATTTTTTCCTCATATAAAAAGTCATAAAATGTTCTAATGCATTTTAAATAAATATAAGCACTTAAAGATAGTATCTTTTCTTTAATGACTTCATTGCGTAAAAATACCTCATATTTCTTTATTCGGTCCTCCCAAAAATATTCGTTGCAAACTATTTCAGAATTATAGGATGAAAATACTAAAAATCTTTTAATATGTTTTATATAACTTTCAAATGATGCATAGTTTTTATTATCTAAGAACACCATGAAATTCGAAAGTAAAGGAATAATTTGTGTATTTCTATCTTTAGGCTCACTTTTCAAAAAATTCACGGGTTTGTAAAAAAGGTTAATCAAACGTTTATTAGTTAAAAATTCACAAAACCTTCGAACATAAGAAAGGATTCTATTACCGTACTGTTTCGAAATTTCATATTTGTTAACTCGAAGTTCAATTTTATGTTGATATTTTAGAATGTGATCAAGTGTAATTTCGGAAATTAATAAAGTGCCATTCTTCCTAGATCTCAGTAAAGGATCTTCTAGACAATGTTCATATAACTGGTTCAGAACTAAATTGATATTTGATCTACTATAAGAGGGACTAAAAGTTAGTAAAAGTTCCTCTATTAATTGCTGATAATAAGGATCAAATTTATTTATATTCGATAAAGTTTTTCGGGAGTTAATGATATTTTCCATAAAAGTCGTATTTGAGCTCCTTTCATATGTTAGAATATTAATATAAATTGATATGATTTGGTGTCATATCCAGAGGCCTACATAAAACAAACAAGAGTAAATTAATTAAGCATTTGTAGAGTAATACACCTATTCTTTTCCATTTGCACTACAATATATACAGAAAAATCAAAAAACTTGCAAGGAAAATATGTTCCTTGGTAAATCTAGGGGGTACCCAATGAGAAAATCATCATGTTTTTTTAAAGAGGTAGCATCTGCAAGGGAAAGAAGAAACTGTGGATTGCTGCTTTTTAAAGTATTGCTTTAACTTAAAAAGCTTAATGTCTTGGCCCATATATGGGCTAGGCACCATAAGGGTAATTCAAGGTTATAGTATTTAAATCAGGTGATGATTTATCGATACTAAAAACTTAAAGTCGTTAAGATCATTAAAATCTAACGATGAATACCATTTAGAATTGATTTTGGGTTTGATTAAAGGTGAAATTGATTTTGATGAATATCTCAAAAAAAGGAATATTCATCGAACGGAGAAATTGAATGAGTTAAGACACATTTTTAATGAAAAGCCAACTTTATTTAATTTGTATTTGGCTAAAGTATCAATAACTATACGTGTAATGGCAATGAAGGTAATATTTGATTTTACTAATGAGGAGTTAGGGAGAATTGTGAAATCTTCCGGAACTACGATTGGAGAATTTATTAAACAGAATAATGTTAGGAATATAAACAAAAATGTTTATAAGCAAAGGAATTTTTTGCCTGAGTTGATTTATAATTTATCAATTGTATTAGATCTACCACATCGATATCTTGCTGATACGAATGCAGAATATAAAATGATTAATTCGTTTGTTGAATATGATAGAACAACGATTGAATCAAAGTCATTATTTGAGCTTGTTGATGAGATAATAACTAAAATGAAAAATTCTTTAGACTTTAGAAGAACAATTTATGGTGTGAAAGTTGAAAATGACTTTTTTAAATTTGAAAAATCTTTCCTGAATACTCGGGTTGATATCAGAGAAAAATTCTTTACTGTAGAAATTCATATAGAAAATGAAGCTAGTATCGAGTATTCTGCATTATTTATTTTAGAAAGTTCGTTAAAAGTGAAAAGTGAAATGTTTATTAGAAAAGCTATTTTACGAGAAAATAATAAGCTCTATATTTTAATTCCATTAGACGATTCTTTTAAGCCAGATATTTTACACTTACAGGAACGTTTTTTATGGAGAAACCTGCTACTTCCGCAGATAAAATAACGAAATTTTGTAACCCCTCTTAAGAGAACGAGCTTATGAGGGGTTGTGATTTTCTTTCTTTTAAAGTGAGTAAAAAGAAAGAGGATAGTTTTTAGCGATAGAACGTATAGACCTGAATTATTACCTGCAAAATAAATGAGTCTATTTAATTGAACGCTATAGTTGAATAATCCTAAGGTAATTCGTACATTTTTAACTAAAGTTGATTGCCAATCTTGACCCATATGTGGGTTAAATGTAAATAATAAATTATATTAGAAACCCTCTTAAGAGAAAAATCTTAGGAGGGTTTATTTTGCTTAAAAAGATAAGGAACAGTCAATAAACGGACGTGAAAGAGCACTTGCTTTATTAAAAGTATGGGAGGATGAGTTGAAAATGAAGAATGAGATTAATGATGTGAATTCGAAACCAGAGGAGAAAAACAATTTAAAAGTCCAACAGGAAAAATCCAAATGAGTTGGGGGGATGAACGAGCAGAAATTGAATCTTATCCTCTTGTTTTGACTGCAATTGAAATCAGTCAGATATTAAAAATTTCAAAACCAACCGCATATGAGCTCATGAACAGAAAAGATTTTCCATTAATTAGAATTGGGAGAAGTAAAAGAGTCTTAAGAAGTGAATTCTTCTCATGGTTAAGTAAGCACTAAGGACTACTACCCGACGTATTTAACTATATGGAATAAATGACTCTTAAATTTTTTTGATAATTAATCGGTCTTTAACAAATAAGTGGCTTATAAAATAGGAAGTAAGTGTTCAAAATAGTAGTAGATCACTTGCTTTCCTTAACATGTTTCGAAACAAGTACGGAGGTTGACGAAAATGAAAGGAAGCATTAAATTACGTGGAAGTCATTGGGCATATGTTGTTGATATAGGCAGAGATCCAATTACAGGAAAAAGGAAACAAAAAACTAGAGGAGGATTCAAAAGAAAAAAAGATGCTCAAGCAGCGCTTAATAAACTTCTTGTTGAAATCGATGATAATAAGTATGTTAATCCAAGTAATGAAACTTTCTCTAAGTTTATAGAAAGGTGGTTTACTGAACATTTTCAAAAAAGAATTGGAGATACTACAGCATCAAATAAAAGATATTTGATGTATAAGCATTTAATCAAAGAGAATCCCTTTGCTCAAAAAGAAATGTCCAAAATAACAACAGAAGATATTGATTCATATTATAGTCTGAAAATTGATGAAGGATATAAGGCTAGTTATATTCGTAAAATGCATCAAATGCTGAAACAAGTATTTGAACAAGCTATAAGATGGAAAAAACTATCGAGTAATCCTGTTGTTAATGCGGTTTCACCGGCTATAAAGAAAGAAGAGATGAAAATTTGGAGTCCTCAAGAAATTATTACATTTCTTCAATATTGTAGAGGTGAATATCATCGAATCACTTTTTTACTCGCTATTTATACGGGTATGCGAAGGGGAGAAATTTTAGGGTTAAAATGGTCCGATATTGATTATGAAAAAAAGACGATTAAAATTAATCGTTCTTTAGCTTACACTCCTGAAACGAAATATATTTTTACAACGCTTAAGACCAAAAATGCGAAACGAGAAATCCCTATCCCGCAATTGCTTCTTGATGAATTAATAAATCATCAAGAACATCAGCAAATTTGGAAAGATCGGTTAGGGGACGAATATCAGGAACAAGGTTTTGTGGTTTGTACGAAACAAGGATCAGCACAGGATCCAAGAAACGTGTTACGTGTAATGAACCGACTTGTTAATGCTGCGGAAATTACGCGTATTCGCTTTCATGATTTACGTCATACACACGCATCTATCCTAATTTCTGAAGGTGTAGATATTGTTAAGGTGGCACATCGATTAGGTCATGCTAATCCTAAAATTACATTAGAAACATACGCTCACCTTATTCCGAATCAAGATAATGAAGTAGCGGATATTTTTCTTTCCGCATTAAATCGTTCCGTGAGCAAATTGTGAGCAAATGAAAAAATAGCAGTAAGAAGTTACTAGATGAAAAGGCCTGTAAACATTACTATATCAACGTTTATGGGCTAGGTTTTAAAATGATAAAGAGTCAAGGCGTTAATCCGAAAAGGATTAACGCTTTTTTGAATTTATTGAACGAACGAAGCCGATTAGTTGAAGGAATTATAAGTAGTTAATTTATTTTTCCGAAAATACTTGAAAGTTACGTAACGTCATTTTGTATAATGTTATTAAACAAACGAGGAGGTACAATAAATGATTACAATTAAGGAAATATCAAAATTAACCGGAATTTCTGTTCGTACCTTACGTTACTATGAAGAAATTAAATTACTACTACCTTTAAATAAAACAGAAGGGGGTCACAGATTGTATGGAGATGAAGAACTGAAAAGACTACAACAAATTCTATTTCTCAAAAATTTAGGGTTTAAATTGAAAGAAATCCAAAGACTTTTGAACGAAACGTGGGAATGGTCAACTAGTTTAGAACATCAACTTGCATTTGTTTTAGAAGAGCAAGAAAAGTTGAAGCAAATGGAGAATACGTTAACTGGCTTAAAGAATGCCTTAGCGATTGAGGGAGAATTGAACGAAGGCCTAATTCAAAAGATGATTCAACTTTCTAATAGGGAAAGTGAGAAAAAACAAGCATTTCGAAAGCAAATGTTTTCTAATGATGAATGGGGTTTGGTACAAAGCCTTCCAAACTTAAATCGCAATGATCCGAGTTCTTTAGAGTGGATAGGATTGTTAGGTCAGTTGAAGCAATTAATGTCATCTGGGGCAGAGTCAGATTCAGTCCAACGTATCATAAAGCGGATGTTAGAGAAGAGTACTGAAGATTATCCAGATAACGAATCTTTTCTAGAGAAAATGTGGGATATCCGAAAATCTCCCTCACTTTCGGATAAGGTCGGATTATATCCACTTGATGAAGAGTTTTTAAAGTATGTTGAACAAGCTTTTAACATTTATGAAGCTAGGGAGTTGAGGGGAACTAATGAGTAATGAAATACTATTGTATATTGGTGCATTGGCTATTCTAGATATGTTTAGCCCAGCTATTATCGGAGTATCCGTGTACGTGTTACTTGTAGGGAAGAAAAAACAAACCCAGCTAATTGTCACTTATATAACAACCGTTATCGTGTTTTATTTTTGCACAGGTGTGTTTTTAATGTTGGGCTTAGATATCATATTTAATCCGATTGCAGATGCTTTAAGTAGTAATACTGCAAAAATTCTTATGACCATCGTTGGTGCTATTTTGTTTATTGGCAGTTGGTTTGTACCAAAGAAAAAATTTGCGGAATCACCTAAACCAAAACAGTTTAAGGTGAATGCGATGATTGCATTAGGTATAACCACTTCTCTTCTAGAAGTAGCTACTGCAATACCCTATTTCGCTTCAATTGGTCTAATGATTAGTAACGAGTTTACCATTTATGAATGGTTACCTGTTTTAGCAGTGTACAATGTAATGATGGTTGTTCCTGCCCTTGTATTACTTCTCCTTCATATGTTATTCCGCAGGTTTATGCAGAAACCATTAAGAAGTTTGCAAGCCTTATTTCAGAAGAATACAAGTTCAGCTTTATCTTGGATTATGTTCTTCGTTGGACTTATAATGTTAGCTAATGGTGGTAACTTTGGTTAATGTAGATACAGTTTGTGCGTGTATACACTTGAACTAGCAGAGTGCGTTGATCGAAGAGAGATTAACGCTCTTTTTTGAACTTATATTGTACTAAAGAAGCAGGTTGATTTAAGAGTATGATTAAACTATATTCAGCCTAAAGAGGTGTTTTTGATGATAATATTTGAAATAGATGAGTTATCAAGAGATCAAGTAATTGGATTTTTCAAGGCTCATTGGGGAAGTTCCGAAATGGTTATTTCAAGTGGGATTTATGATTGCAGTGAATTAGATGGATTTATCGTTGTAAATGATGAAAATGAAATCATTGGCTTAATTACTTATATAATTGCTTTTAATGAATGTGAAATAATTTCCTTAGATTGTATTGAAGAGGGGAAGGGAATAGGTTCAGCACTGGTTCAAGAAGTTGAAAATCTTGCTGTTAAGAAAAAATGTAAAATCATTAAACTTATAACGACAAATGATAATTTGTTAGCTTTAAAGTTTTATCAAAAACGTGGTTTTTACTTGTCGAAAATTTTAATCAATGCAGTTGAGAAAGCAAGAAAATTAAAGCCTGAGATACCGTTAGTAGGTAATGATGGAATTCCGATTAGAGATGAAATTGAACTGGAAAAGTTGCTAAGTTAATAGGATCCTTTACTTTAAGGTTGTAGAACTGTTTTGACAGCTCTTATTTTTTATTCTACTAACTGGGCAGTTTAACTCAAAGTTTATACGTTATTATACATATAATAGAATTTTGGAGGGTAATTTAATGAGATATATTTTTGTTCATGGTTTAGGGCAAAATTCCTCAAGTTGGGAGAAAACTATATCTTTTATGGAGAACACAACTCAAATTTCGCATCTTGATTTGTTTGAACTTCTGAAAGATCAAAAACCCACTTACAAGAATCTATACCTCGCGTTCTCGGAATATATTGAAGAATTTTCTGAGCCGGTCACCCTTTTAGGACTTTCTCTGGGAGCAGTTCTTGCATTGAATTATACGATTGACCATCCAAAAAGAATTCAATCTTTGGTTTTAATGGCGCCACAATACAAAATGCCTAAACTGATCCTTAAATTTCAAAATATCATTTTTCGCTTTATGCCTGAATCTTCTTTTCAAAAACTTGGATCCAGTAAAAATGATTTTATTGTATTGACAAGTTCTATGATGGACTTAGATTTTAGTAACGACTTAACAAGGGTTCAATGCAAGACTCTGGTTTTATGTGGGGAAAAGGATAGAGTGAATAAAAGGGCAGCGAAGAAGGTGGCAGCGCAAATACCAAAAGCAGAGATTCGGACAGTTATGGGTGCAGGTCATGAAATAAATGTGGATGCGCCCGAAAAAATGGCGTCCATACTTAATAATTTTTTGATAAAACAATGAAGGTAAATCCATTTTATCTGAGCAATCTTGTTTTATATAGTTTTTCAATTCTTTCTTGAATATCTCATTTTTAAAAGTCGTAGAGATAGTATTAGCGACAAAAGTCTACTCTTCAACTAGCGGGGGGATGGCTAATTGAAATGATTAACTTTATTATAAAAATCTCTTACTTCATAAAATGAGAAAACTCCATTTTGATCAATCTTTTTTTCAAAATGGAGTTTTTACATTTGCCGTTAAATAATTACAAAATCATATTTCCGGCGCAACGTCGCGTAAAAAGGGGCTTGGTTCGCCTACACTGTATAGTTGCAAGTGATGCATGGCCCGGGTGCAGGCAGTGTAAAACAATCTACGTAGGCTCTCATCTCCGTATACTTCTGCTGATGCGTCATAAATAATAACCGCGTCGAACTCGATACCTTTGGCCAAATACGCCGGTATGACGACAATGCCTTGCTCGTATTCAATTGTTCCACTCTTCACGAGCTTAATGTCTTCGATTTCACTTAAGGATTTGTATGCAATAGTGCTTTCTGCTGCAGATTTGCATATAACCGCTATTGTGCTATATTGCCGATTCCGTAAGTCTGCAATTTTGGAAACAATGGAGCGATGTAATTCAGCGCGATTGGACAGTTGTGTCAATTTAGGCTTCTCGCCATCGCGTTCGAAAGCGATAATACGTTCGCCGTTAGGTACGAGACCGCGTGTAAACTCGACAATCGGTTTTGTGGATCTGTAGCTGCGTGTCAAGTTGATTACAGCTGTTTCGTCCGGACCGTATAAGCCAGTAAGCATGTTAAAATCGACCATTTCGCTGGCATGGGCGAAAATTGCTTGGTTAAAGTCACCGAGCACGGTCATTCTAGCCGAAGGGAACAATCGTTTCAAAAACTCAAATTGAAACGGTGAATAATCTTGCGCCTCGTCTACAACTATATGTTTGATTGAGCTGTTCGTCTGAAAGCCTTGAATCAGCTCTTTCATAAGTAAAAACGGAGTAGCATCTTCGTAAAATAGTTTACCTTCGCTCAACATTTTTACAGTCAATTGGCAAATAGCCGGCCACTCCTCCGGTACTTCTTGGTCCATCCACTGTTTGATCTGGATCGGATCAGTAAAAAACTGTCTGTAAATTCCCTTAATGTTGATGAAACGAAACTCCTGGATCTGCTTTCGTAACTGTTTCAACTTCAGGTGAACAATCAAACGAGATAATGCTTCAGGTTCGATTTCATAATCGTGAATCGACTCTCCCGTAAAGCCGCGTTTTTCCGCTAAGTAGGTAAATAGCTTATGGTAAGCCTCATTGCTAAGGAGATCGATTTCCTCTTGTACCCATGGCTTCATCCATTCGAGTTTCTCGGCCTCATTTAATTGTTTAATTAGCCAATCCTTCAATTTTTCAAGTCTGTTAGTAAAGCGGAGAGAGGTGTCGTTGCTATAAAACTTTTCTGTGATTTGTTCCGCAGTAATAATTTTATTTCCTCTGAAGCTAATCCCTCTGAATACCATTCCGGATAATTCCAACGACTCCATGTATGATTTGATCGCTTCAAAAAAGCGGGTGCTAGCCTTGAACTGGATGCTCGCAATTCTAGTTTTGTATAATGGGTTATCCACTGCAGTCAAAACGTATTCCAATTGATTGTAAGGATTCTCAACTTCAAACTCATTATTCAGCCGATGATCCAGGTATTCCTGGAATGTGACCTGTTGCATATTCTCTTCGCCGAGTTCTGGCAGCACATTGGAAACGTAACTATTAAACATCGAATTCGGTGAAAAAAGTATGATTTGATCGGCACTCAGCATATCTCGATATTTATAGAGTATATAAGCAATCCGCTGAAGGGCAGCTGATGTCTTACCACTGCCAGCAGCGCCGTGTACAATGAGCATTCGACCACGATCGTGGCGAATGATCTGGTTTTGCTCCTGTTGGATGGTGGCTACTATACTGTGCATATGTTTGTCTGTACCTTTCCCGAGCACTTGCTGTAAAATCTCGTCACCAATAGTGATGCTGGTATCGAACATAGATTGGATAATGCCGCCGCGGATGAGATATTGCCACTTTTTATCCAGTATGCCATGAATGGTACCATCAGGTGTAGTGTACTCGGCGTGACCAGGTTGGTAGTCGTAGTAAACACTAGAGACTGGAGACCTCCAGTCGTAAATAAGGATATTTTCTCCGCTTGTATCCGTTAGTGTTGAGATGCCGATATAGATTCGTTCCGCAGTTGAAGTTCCTTTTTCAATGAAATCGATTCGACCAAAATAGGGCACTTCTTGCATACGTCGTAGCGTAGATAATATTTTAG
This sequence comes from Lysinibacillus sp. NPDC097287, assembly GCF_044761695.1. Classification (NCBI taxonomy): domain Bacteria; kingdom Bacillati; phylum Bacillota; class Bacilli; order Caryophanales; family Bacillaceae; genus Lysinibacillus; species Lysinibacillus sp. NPDC097287. Next base: position 23,804 of record NZ_JBIWCX010000024.1, on the reverse strand, counting down.
ATGCATGTCTATGGGTGCTTTGGCTTACGGACAGCGCTTGAGCCTCTTGTCTCAAGCCGATGATCGTCTCAAGATAATCGTCGAAGGTATCTAGATTAACCTTTACTTCATCCCAAAAGTGTTTGCGGATATTCACAACTTCCATCCGACGTTTGGAAGTCTCGGCCTCTAATCTATTGATTTGCTCTGAAATTGTCTCCTTTACGCTGTTTACACGTTCTTGCTCTTGGCGAAGGTCCATGTCCATAACACTCCTTAAAAAAAATAATATATAAAAGTTGACTAAAAAGGATTTATTGGTGTATAATTAAAATAAGGATAAATCTACACAATAAAATTATTTCACAGTATAACTATATAAATTTATCACAATTGCTCATTTATATCAATGTATTTATACGATCGTCAATAAGACGGATCATAATTATCGTAAATTTATGGGAAGAAAAACCCTATTTTATAAATTAAATGGCTTACACTAAATAATATCTAAATATAAGATTATTTAAACGTAGCATTAGAAACCTAATGTTTACAACGTTAAGTAAACTCCAATATTAAAAGTCCAATTTCTTAAGATTAATATAAAGAAATTGGGCTTTTTTTTATTCCATTAAAGCGACTTTTAATGTTCTAAATCCGTTTTTTGCGGATGGAACCCCTATTTAAATGTTTAATGATATTAAAGTTGTTTAAGAATCCTTATTCCACGAACGAAGCAGTTTAGTTGAGGAAGGAATTCGCTATCTCGCGTGTCGAAGTAGGTACAACATGAAAAAAAGTGGGGGGAATATTGTGAGGGGATTATTGGTATTAATTATTTGTAGTTTTACGATGTTGACAGCTTGTTCTCAGAAAGATGACTCTTTAGATAAGAATGAAAGTCAGCTGGAAGAAGTAAATGCGGAGTTTTCTGGAATGTTAAATGAAAAAGACAAAAAGATAGAAGAATTAAATCAAACTATAGAGCAACTTAATATACAGATTGATGATTTTAATAAGGAAAAAGATAATTTCGGTTTTATAAGTAATCTTTCAATGGAATTTGTTCAAGCGCAAACCACAGGAGATAAAGACAAACTCCGCCAATTATTATCAGAAGACATTGTTCTTGAAGAAAAAGATAACAAGTTATACGCAAAAATAATTAACTCTAACGGTTTTGAATGGCTCTTATTTAACAAAGAAGGAAAAACTCAATTAGATGACTGGGTCATCCAAGGATACCAATATGATAGTAAAACGAAAACATTCAATATTTTTATAAGAGAGGTCTATATAAATTTAAATGGAGAACCTGATATTCCCCCAACATTCCTAAATTTAACCTTTAAAATGTATAATACTGAGTGGAAGATTACTAGTTTAGGGTTTGACGTATAAAAATAGAAAGTGTTCTAATTCAGCTAATTGGGACGCCTCTACAACAAGTCGAGACGCTCTTTTATTTACGGGGTAGGTTAGTTGAAGCGTGTTGTTTAACTTGTGTTCAACAATCGGGCCTTTTAATGTTGTTTTGTAAAGTCGAATTGTATGGGACTGTATTAGGTTTTATGGGGTTTCCACGTTTTACAGAGTGGATTAATCACGCTCTCGTGAATTGAGGGGCTCAGACTTGGAACTTTCCATTGTGCAAAGTATCATAACCATGCATAAGGGATACATTGTAGTTATTAATAATGAAAAAGGCTATAAACCTGTTTATTTATAGTCTTTTTTCGCAAATTTTCAAGAAGTATTTCTCTTAACGAGGATTTAACATATATCGTTATATACTGGTAACATCACATAGATAGGAGGAATTTAATATGAAGAAAATATTAACAATTGCAACACTTACGCTAGGGTTATCTGCTGTCGCAGGATCGGTATATGCTGCGAGCAACAACGACATGTGGGGCACTACTAAATCCAGTGAACCTGTCAGCTTAGAAGAAATGGCTAAAGAACAAGGGATCACGGTAGATGAATTAGTTGTTCAGCTTGAAAAAGAAGCAAAGCTAGCAGAAGGTACTGAACCAACTTCGAGTACTGAAGCGGTGGTAGACTCAAAATCGAGTGAACCTGTCAATTTAGAAGAAATGGCTAAAGAACAAGGGATCACGGTAGATGAACTGATTGCTCAGCTTGAAAAAGAAGGAAAGCTGACAAAAGCTGCTGAATTAACAGAGGCCCAGCAAGTAGAAACAAACAATAAGTAATAGATAGTAACTGGAGCTGTCACAAAAGTTAACTTATGTTAAGGGGAACTTTTGAAATAGCTCTGTTGTTCGAAAGTAAAAAACGTTCTTTTATATGCAATATTTTAGAGGCAGTAATGACAAGGGTTTATCCTTTATTATTACTGCCTTTTTCAGTTGATGTATCAACCTACGATAGCAAAGCGTTCTGACCAATAAATACTATTCTTCTCTAGTGAAACAATTTCTCCATTTCTACATCCTAAACATAAACTCAAATATAGCTTTTTCCATGGGAGTATGACATGCCTCTCGTAAATGTTCAATTTTTCTTTCGCTGTAAGGAAAAACCTTCAATTCTCCTTTCCAATTCATATGTTTCCCATGCTTTTGACATAACAAAATACATTCCTCCAAAAATATTGTTTTATAGAGGAATTATTTCTAGATTACTAGAAAGAGTATACATAAAAAAATAAATACTTCACTAACGAAGTAGGGTAATTGAAAATGGTGAAATGTAGAACTGTGCCGCAATGAATTCATAATAGTAATAAAGGGAGGGTGATTTATAGTCAAAGGTTTAATATTACAGGGATACTCTTTTGGTTTTTTGTAGTAATAACAACAGCTGTTTTTTGGGGGATTAAAAGCTATTAAAATGTATTCTAATAGAAATGGGGGGATTAGATGGGATGGTTACTCCTGCTTGTAGTTTTTATTTGGCTTATTTTATTTTTACGCAGAAAACTCTCATTTAAATTTGGTTTTTCTCCAAAAATATTAGAGATAAAACCGATTAAAGGATTAAAAAAACTAAGTGATAACCTGGAGCAATCCCTTAGTAAAAGTTATATGGAAAACGTAGAAGAGAGGGTAAGGAAAAAGAATAGGTTAAAAGAAAATGAGTACCAGTGGCGTCTCCTGGATTTAAAACGTTATTTTATTTTGACTTCTCTTTTAAAAGAGTCACCAATGTTTAGTGAGAAAGTCGATGAACTGTGGCATCAGATGCTCATGTTTACCCGTGAGTATGGTGATTTTTCAAAGAATTATCTAGGGACAACACTTCATCACAGTCCAAATGTAAAAGTAGAGCCTAATCCGGATTTACGCGGATTTTTTGATTGGGTATATGCTGAGCTTTTTTTCATAAGAAATGAGAACATCCATCTTTACAAGGGGTTTTTTAGGTATCCTGTACATCCAAATATTATTGAGGATTTTAGAAATTTACCAGAAAATGAACTAATAGATATCTATTTTAAGAGTGGGACCCAATATATAACTACTGTGCTCTCGCTGATTTCTTCCATGAAAAAATCAGCAAATAGCATAAAAAATTATAAAAAAAAAGACATACATGAAATGATCAAAAAAAGAAAAATACAGCAAAATTACAATGAAATGCTCGTTCCTTTCTTATCTGTTTCTTATTTTCATTATGATGAATTTTCAAGTTACATGAAAATAAGCAGTGACAGTTCATCAAGTTGTACAAGTTGCGGGTCGGCAAGCTCCTGTAGTTCTTGTTCGTCTGGTAGTTCCTGCTCAAGCTGCGGTGGGGGTGGAGATTGATAAAAAGATTCTTTTAGGATTTTAATTTCTTTATAAAGTGTTTTAAATTTTATAGTCGAATAAGGCACTATCTTATTGTACTAATGGAGTAGCATTCCTGATAAATATAAATCGGAAAATTAAAAGTTTGTGAATTAATTAAAGATCATTGAGTTGCATGGGCAGCTCTTTTTTCTTTATTGAACGAAGCAGGTTATTTGAAAAAGATATTTATGGACTTGATACACATCGAAATACTGTATTGAGTCTAAAGAAAGTATATAATGTAACAATATTGTATAGAAAGCGAGTGATTTAAAATGATAGTCAGCTCTTTACCTACATCTAACAAACTTGAGGTGCGGAAGTTTTAATACTTCAATTAGGATTCTTCCGCATAAAATATCGGAGGAAATGAAATGTTTAGTTATTATGGTGCATTAAGTACAGAGGTATATGATCTTACCAAACCAGTGGGGTATTCAATTGACGGTGATATAGAATATTATCTTGAAAGATTAAAAGGGACTAAAGGGAAGATACTTGAAGCTGCTGTTGGGTCAGGCCGATTCTTAATTCCCTTACTTGAAAATGGATATATTGTTGATGGCATTGACTATTCAACTGAAATGTTAGATTCTTGTCGAAAACGATGCAGAGAAAGAGGCTTAAATCCGAAGCTATATGAAGGTAACTTACGTAGTTTTTCTTTGGAATCAAAATATGAAGCTGTCGTTATACCTACAGGCTCCTTTTGCTTGATTGAAAATTTAATGGATGCTAAAGATGCTCTGAAATGCTTTTATAATCATCTAATACCTGGAGGACGTGTAATAGTTGATTTGGAATTACCAAGCAATTGGCGTACAGGAGAAATTACTACTGCAACCTTTCCTCTTTCCGACGAAGAGGGCATTTCATTAGAAAGCAAATCAATTGAAATCAACTGGGTCGACCAATATACCTTATCTTATTTAAAATACGAGAAATGGAGAAAAGGTAAGCTGGTAGATACAGAATTACAGAAGTTTGCAATGAGGTGGTATGGAATCGAAGAATTCAACCTTATATTAGAAAGCGTTGGTTTTTCTGATATTACTTGTTCTGCCGATTATACTTACAATAAGCAACCATCAAAAGATAGCCAACTCATTACATTTGAAGCTGTACGAAAATAATGTAATCGCACATTTTTGAAACTGGATGTTTGCAAAAGAACTGAGCGTTATTTTTCGCTCAGTTCTTTTATTTATATAAAAAAGACTTTTCATTAAACTTGCTAATAGTTTGTAAAGAATTGTACTTAAAGTAACGAGGGCTGTAGTTGAAGAAGGATTAACGCATTTTTTAAAAACTCCCATGAAAGAACGTAATAATCTTTCATTTTCTGTGGTGAAGTGTTGATTTTTGAGCTTCATGGATGGCTAACGAGCTTAATTGAATAAGCATTATAATTTGATGTGCATTCAAAAGTATCGAAGTAGTTATAAAAAGCAGTACCACCACAATTAATATGGGGGCACTGCTATATGTTTTATTATTGAATTACTTTAGAATGTGCTTGCTAATTTAACAGCTTTTCCAAGTCCAGCAGCAACAATTTCTTCAGCTTTATCTGGGAATTGGTTGTGACCTTCAATGACTAATTTCTCTATATTCTTAATACCAAAGAAGCTCATCATGTTTTCTACATATCTAACAGCCATCTCGATTTCAGCAGATGGCCCCTCCGAATAGATTCCACCACGTGCATTCAATAATAAGATTTTTTTATCGCCAAGAAGACCTACTGGGCCATCTGGTGTATATTTAAATGTTTTGCCTGCACGGTTTAAATAATCAATATACGTGTGTAGGACAGCCGGAATTGTTAAATTCCATAGTGGGAAAGCAAATACAACTTTATCAGCTGCAAGGAATTGATCTAAATATTTATCAGCAACAGCTACAGCCTTTGCTTCATTTTCTGTTAGCTCAATATCTCTACTAGCCTTAAATGTACCGTTAATCATATCTACGCCTACATAAGGCAATTCTTCATTATATAAGTTAAGCTCAACAACTGTATCATTTGGATGTGCTTCTATATAGCTTGTAGTAAAAGCCTCATATAATTTAACACTTACAGCTTGATCTGCTGGACGATTATTTGCTTTTATAAATAAAACTGATGACATTTTCTCTTTTTCTCCTAAAACTTACAAATAGATTGTAATATATTTATTTTATTAAAATTGCGTTGCATGAAATAATATTATTTTGAATTGAATATATTATGCAGTTATTTACCGATAACTTTGTTAATTTCCTATTCAATACTAGCATAGGTTACTTCTTTTTTTGTTGATTGTAGCGGAGGGTGCTCGACTCCTGCTTGCCCGCGGAAAGCGAGCATCCCGTAGCGGAGATCAACTTTCCACTTTAATAGGAATAATTATAATTGGTTAATAAACACACCTAAAAATATTACAATTTCTTTTTGAAACTGCATTCCATTTCTCCACCTAGAGCGTCAGGAGTATCGCCTGTTTTTCTAAAATCATGCGTATGAATTTCTTCATAGGGTTCAAAATTTACTTGCTTATAAAATTCATAGCAAGGAAATCCATCATGAACTCCTTGAATATCTATACTCCCGTCTTTATTTACCTGAACAGATAATAGATAGTCAGCAGGGGGAGCCTTCAGATTTAATGGGTTGCTTGCACTTGCACTCATTTGAAATTTGACATCATCAGAACTCCATATGATATTAGTACACATAATGTTTTCTGTGCTGGCTTTTCCACTTCTTTTAGTAGCAGAACCATCAGGGTTTGTTACTCTTTCCGTAGTTATCCCCGTATTCGCATATGTAAAAATTTCTTTTTTAAGAAAATCTACAATTACTTCTTGTTCAATTCTAGAACGCATAGTGTTTACAGCATTAGGTGTAAATTCACGTGAGTCGCCTTCGAATTGAATGGCCTTACCTGTTTGCACATCTATTTTAGGTTCAGTCCAGGACATTGGTATAAACACACTTGCTCTTATTTTAACAATGTGATTCATATAGACACCTCCAAATTGAATTTACTTATATCGAATCTGCATTTCTTCAAACTATAAGAAATATAGTCAACTTGATTGACTACTTTACGCATAGTACAATAGATTAATCATATAGTCAACTAAGTTGACTATATTTAACGGAGGTATGTATGAGTAATAAAGTAGATAATGAGTTGGACCTTACATCACTTTTGTCTTTATCTTTTAGTTCATTGATTAATGAATTGCATGACAGACTGAGTGAATTAGGATTTGAGGATATTAGACCAGCACATGGTTTTATGTTTAAATGTATCACTCCCCGAGGAGCAACGGGGATAGAGCTGGCAGAATATTTAGGAATTACAAAACAGGCTGTAAGTAAAATGGTGGATTATCTTGAGAATTGTGGTTATGTTATGCGCCAAGCTCACCCAACGGATAAAAGGGGAAAAATAATTGTTTTAACTGATAGAGGTTGGTCAGTAGTAAAAGCTAAAGAGAAGATACTTGCTGAGATTGAAGAACAATGGATGGAAAACATAGGTGCAAAACGAATGCAAATGCTCAAAGAAGATTTATCGAAATTGGCCTCTGAAGAAAATGAAGGGAAACCATCATCGAGATTTAGACCTGTCTGGTAAATTTAAAAAGTACATCACTACAAATAGGATGCACATTAGTTTAAGAACAATATAAATTTAAATGATGAAAATGAATAAAGGTGGGGAGTGGATGAAAAAGAGTTTCATTCTTTATCTTATTGTTTTCATATTGTTAATCTTGCTATCAATCATATCACCTGATTTCGGAACGGGGCTGATGGTGGAAGGGTAACTTCTAGAGATGTTTTAAAAGAAAATTCAGATGCCGACATATTCAAGTATGACGAGGGCATTTATAGCAATATAACCGATTGGATTGGTTTAAAGAAAAAAAAGAAAAATACACCATACATCATTTATTTGGAAAGACTAAAAAGCAGTCCGCAAATAGTTTTTGGTTTACTGATTTGACAGCTACAAAATTACCTGTGGGAACAAGAGTATATTCAACTAATGAAAATGGCGATAGTGGAATATTGATAGTCGAATATGAAGGTGAAAATTTATATTACATGGAACTCCTTGAAGGTTAGATTGTGAAAGAGTGTACTTAAAGATCAGTGGTTCCACATATAGCTCTTAGAATGCCATAGTTTTCATCTTACATAAGCATTCTTAATTTTATAAACAAAGACATCAATGTAGGCTTTTTTTCATACTATATATTTGGGGTGGAAAAATGCCAAGAGTTAAATACCGAGAAGCAGACGTTGATTTAATGGCAAGGATGATGAGAGCAGAAGCCGAGGGTGAAGGACAACAAGGAATGTTATATGTTGGCAATGTAATTGTTAATCGTGCTGTGGCGGATTGTTTAGACTTTCAAGATGTAAGAACAATTGAAGATGTTATTTTTCAGGTACAAGGAGGAAATTATTCTTTTGAAGCTGTTCAAAAAGGGAATATGTTTTATCAAAGAGCAAGATCTACTGAAAAAAAATTAGCAAAACAGAATTTGGATTATTGGAGACAACATCCAGCGAAATATGCCCTTTGGTACTTTAATCCATATGCTCCTTGTCCTCCAACATGGTACGGTCAACCGTTTACTGGTCAATTTAAAAATCATTGTTTTTATGAACCAGCAGCTGGAACATGTGAAAGTGTTTATAACGGTTAGGTTGTCTAGGAGCCATTATTGATTCTGGCGTTTTAATGAGTTTTTGCCTTTTTGATGATGCGAATACAACATTTTTATTCGTAGGTACTGGTTGGTAGCCAACAATATTCATTCGATGCAACTCTTATAGGTAATGTAACATTTACCAGTTAAAAAAACCTTCATACGCTAATAGTAGCCTATTTTTCTCTAAAGTTGTTTTAGTGTACTTTTATCTCACGAAATAAAAAGGGAACTTCTTGGTTATGAAATGCACCCCAAATTTTTAGACAGTGTCTAAAATTTGGAGGTGCATTTTTGTTGAACTTCTCGTACTAAAGGGAAATTCTCTTTTATATTGAGAGGCAAATAAGAAATGAAAAGTTGAACTTGAATTAGTTATGGATTTAGTTGACTAGTTAATGCATAAAAGGACGCAATTTATTGTACGACACGTTCCTGGCTCAAATGAGATATGGAAAACACAATCTTAGTAAAAATTAGGCAAATTTTATATTTGAAGGGGATTATCGAGAAGTTGAAAGAAGAAGTAGCTGCCCAAAAGGCTTACCTTGCATCGAGTAGCATGCTATAAATTGGTTAATTTAGAGAAAGTCAATATTTATCTATGGAAGTGTTTGATGTACAATAAATGCAGGTATTTTTTTACTATTTAAGAAAAGGGTGGTTATTGCTCTTGGAGGGTAAAGCACTAAAATCTGCAACGTAAATATTCTTAACAAAAAATCTAAAGGGGAATAGATAATGAAAAGAATAGGTAAACATATGATTGCTGCTATGCTCGGAATAATGCTGATGTTGTCTACGATTGTTCCAGCAATCCAAGCAGAAGAAAGTACACCAGATATTAGCACTTGGGCACTCGAGACGCTAAACGAGGGTGAAAAGTACGGTATTTTCCCAACGCAATGGTATTATGAAGGATTTACAAGTGAAGTGTCGATTGAAAGAGTAAATGAATTAATAGCTTTAACAGAGAAGAAAATAGCGGCATTAGAACTTCCTAAAAACAAAAAATACAGCCCGATTAGCTATAAAGGAGATACTACTAGAGGAGATATCATCAATCGACTGTACAATATTGTAGCAAGCTATGATTTACCTGTAGGCAAAGATGCAGTAGCATATATGACTGAACGAAAAATCTTACAAGGTTCTAGCAATGGACTAGGATTAAAAGAGAAGGCAACGACGCAACATGCAGTCGTATTAGCTGTTCGATTAGTGAAGGATACATTCGACCTAGCACAACAAGGTTCTAAAGGTGTAGCTTGGGTAGTAGAAGATGAAGACACAAAGGTTTACTTATTAGGATCAATCCATGTAGGAACACCTGACCTTTATCCGATAAATAAAAAATTATTAACAGCATTTGACGAAGCGGATGCGCTATTAGTGGAAGCGAATGTCGTTGATGAAAAAGATCTTGAATACTTCACAGGAAAAGCGATGTATGCAGATGGGATAACACTTCGAGACAATGTTAGCGCAGAAACCTATGAAAAGATTGAAAAGGTTGCACAACAGTACCAGCTACCAATGGAACAATTAGTGATACAAAAACCTTGGGCGTTATCAAGTACTTTATCATTTTTAGCGGCGGACGAAACTATTGGCTTGTCTCCACAGGAAATGGCGATGCATGGCATTGATACGTACTTTTTATCAAATGCACTGCTTCAAGAAAAGCCAATCATTGAATTAGAGGGAGTAAAAGCTCAAGCCGATATGTTAGATGGTTTATCTCCTGAAGCGCAAGAACAGTATTTAGTAGCTACAGTAGATAGCATTTTAGAGCCATCTGCAGAAAGTGAATACGATATGATGCAGGAGTGGTTTAGCAGTTGGAAGAAGGGCGAGATTTTAGCGTTCGCTGAAAGTTTCAAAGAGATGGAAGGGGAAACTTCTGAATTTAATGAAATGCTATTTGGTTTACGAGATGAACAAATGGCAAAGAAGATTGTTTCATTATTAGAGGATGAAAAAGGCAAGTACTTCGTTGTCGTAGGAGCTGGTCACTTCGCAATTGAAAAAAGTATCCGTTATCATTTAGAACAGAGCGGATACGATGTTGAGCCTTTTTATCAATAAAACCACACAAAAGTGCAGCCATTACGCATTGTAAAATGTGCGAAGTAGCTGCACTTTTGTGGTCATTGATTAATGACAATAAATTTTAAAGTGAATTCGGTGGAAGTTATGTCCATATTTTTTAAAGTAGGGATTTATCGGGATTACACAGAATTCAAAAGAACGGGGAATCAATGGTAATGACCTCTCCCAAAAAAGATATTAAAGAAATCGAGAATACGCTTCAAGCGGCTACCAATCCTTGAATAACTGGCAGGTTAGTTCAATAAGTATAAGTTAGGAGAAATGCTTTTTCTAATTCAACTACCGAAAAAGTTTAGCTTAACAAACTTTGTTCGTATGACATTATTAAATTCAGCATTTATTGATTCGATTTCATACGGTGATATATTACCTCCCTCTAAACATTTTCGGAAAATCCTAAATAAGTACGGTCATTACTATTTAAGGGATAGGATCAGGGAAGACTTTCAAGAAGATCATTATTATGATGTAAGGATAGAGGAACAACATACGGGTCTCGCATATAGAGAACCTGTTTACGCGTGTCCTGTCATCCCAGTGAAGAAAGAATATCTATCTAAAATCTTAAACCTCTTCAAAGCTTTAAACGGAAATGTGTCCTTATGTAACGAAAATCATGAACACCCTAATGGTTGGTTTCGAGAGGTATGTTATGAAGGTTATTGTTATTATTAAGATAATGACGACAAAAAGATACTTTTCTTGCAAGAGTACAGTGACAATGGAGAACAACATTTTAACGTGAAAGAACTAAGTTGGTATAGGCGAATACCGAAAGACAAACGATGGATTCAGATAGACGCAAATGAAAATAAGGAGAAAGTGTTTTTACAATGGTTGGAGGACCTCCCCCCTTCAGAAGAAGACCAAAACCCAAAAGGTTAGTATATGTGTATCTTAAAGAACTAACGGAAGCGATTGTTCAATTAGAGCAGTCCCTTCTTGTGCTAACGGGAGGTTAGTTGAACAGTGTAGTTTAACTTGTGTTCAACTATCGGGCCAGTTTAATGACAAGGATATTTTCTGTTTTTAGCGAATTAGAATTACAAACAAACGTATCAAAAGTACAGGATATTACAAAATAACAGGAACATAGGAGGTATGAGATTTGAAAATCCAAAGAATAGATCATGTGGGTGTAAACGTAAATGATCTCTCTGCCGCTAAAGATTTTTTTCTCGATTTTGGGCTTGAGGTGCAAGGGGAATGGGAAATGGAAGGAGAGTTGATCAATCAGGTATTTGGGCTTAAAGACGTTAAAGTAGCATGTGTAGGATTGGGGACGCCAGACGGTCAGGTATGGATAGAGCTAATAAAATTTCATAATCCGTTAGATGAAAGAGAAATTCAGCAACCTTTTGCCAATACCCTGGGTATCCGGCATATTGCATTTGCTGTTGAAGATATTGAAGCTGTTGTTGCCAAGTTGAAAAAGAAAGGTACGAAAATCTTTAGTGAGATACTACACTATGGAGAAAGTTATAAGTTATGCTACTGCAGTGGGCCAGAGGGAATTATTTTAGAGTTGGCGGAGCAAATCAAATAAATTATGGGTAATTAATGGTTATCGGGCCTAATTGCTGGATTTTGACAGACCGCCAGTGAAATATGTAATCACGTCGATAAAATTGTTCCGCAGGCGGGCACGATTGTTATGTAAGCGTTTTTTTTCTGATTCAACAAACGAAGCAGGTTAGCGGAAGAAGGATAATAGAGACTTGCTGCATTATTAATTAAGATATTTAATACTATACATTTAAAATGACCTCAATATATTCAAAAAAGACCCTATTAACGCAAAATATTAAGTTTCGTAACATATCATAGTTATAATAAATAATTCATTTCAAAGGAAGTGATTTTGTGAAGACAAAAAGAACAGTCTTTTTGATAAGTGGTCCCCCAGGGGCTGGAAAGAGTACATTGGCTGATAAGATATGTAAAAGTATGGACGGGTTATGTGTACATATAGAGGGGGATCTGTTATACAATTTGGTAAAGAAAGGATGGGTACATCCTTGTGATGATCACGATAATTTTTTTCTGAATGTCTTATGGGACAATATAGTTGCTCTGGTTGAAAACTTTACAAACAATAATATGAATGTAGTTACTGATTATGTTTTTTCTAAAGAGCAGATATTTTCTGTTATAGATAGAATAAAGTATTTAGATATTAATATTAAGATAATAGTAATTAAAAGTGATATAAATATCCTAATTAATAGGGATAGACAACGAAGTGGAGTTGCGTATGTAGGAGAAGAAAGAATTAGACAAATTGTTAAAGATTTTAATTTGAATAAATTTCCAGAAAGATTGATACTTGATAATAATGATGCTGATTTAGGGGGCCTTGTAAATATCGTTTTGAAAGAAGGCAGGTTTAGCGTGAATTAATTTGTAATATTAGTTTAAGGCATACCTTAATGAATCAAAAACCAATACAAAAACCCTCTTAATCAACGAACGGGGAGCTTTAGTTGAAGAGCTAGAATGATGTATCCATCTCAGTTGAGGTGGTCTTTTTTATTTACGAGATGTCAATACATATAGTCAATACGTTACCGTTAGAGTACAACCTAACAGTAACGAAAAAAATTGCAAAACATTGATGTCACTTAAGACGCTATTTTAAGTAGTATATTGCATTATAAGAAAATATAAAAAAGTCCAGTTTCTCAGCATTAAAATTGAGAAATTGGACTTTTTTTGTTAATTGGAAATAGCACCTACTTATAGAGAGTTAATGCTCAAATCTCAAAATAGAACTTCTGCAAGCCCTCGTTAGCTCAATTATATTTTTTACAGGCGAGTACATATGCGCAATTGATTGCCATCAGGATCTAATACTGTCATCATACGAAGCCCTTCAAGATCCTCATTTGGAGGTTCAATAATACGAATATCTTTTTTACTCTTTAATTCGCTGTACCAGTTATCAACATTTGGAACAAAAAAATGAATTAATCCACCAACTTGGCAGTCTTCAGTATGTTCAGTCAAATAAATAGTCATTTCATCTTTGCTAATCTGAGCAAAAACGGGAAAATGCGGTTCAAATTGATGTTCCCAGTCAATTCGAAACCCCATACCTTCCACGTAGAACACCTTACTCCTTATATAGTCAGTTATGCGGAATGCAGGAATCACTTTTTGCATTTTGACCCTCCTTAAATTTCGTTATCCGTATTATTTTTCAATAATGGAGTTGTATTGTCCTGTCCGTTAATTTAAGTACAACGTTTTTCAATCTTTCCTATACTTTATCATATAAATCCAATTTTCTTTAACGCTATTGTTCCAGAAAATGGCCCGATTACAGAATAGAATTGAAAAAGCGTAGATATATGTTCTAAAACTCGTCCCTTTCTGAACACACTGCTGTTCAATCTGAAATGGACGTTTTTTATTGTCTTTTTCGTAACAAAACTCTGTTCATAATTCTACGTTCAATAACCTATGTGATTTTATCTTATATTACAATGAGTTTAGAGAAAAATAAGGAAAGAGTGATTTTGGTGTTAATTGGCTACGCACGTGTATCAACAGGATTACAAAATTTAGATTTGCAAATGGATGCGTTAACGAAATATGATTGTGTTAAAATTTTTCATGATAAGTTGAGTGGGACAAAGAAGCAGCGTCCAGGATTAGCAGAAGCATTAGAGTATGCACGTGAAGGGGATACAATTGTGGTTTGGCGACTGGATCGACTTGGCCGCAATATGCAGGACCTGATTCACATTGTGAATAGTTTGAATGAACGTGGTGTCGGCTTTCATAGTCTACAAGAAAACCTAACAATGGATAAAAGTAATGCGACTGGCCAACTGATGTTCCACTTGTTCGCAGCGTTTGCGGAATTTGAACGTAACTTAATAGAAGAACGTTCAGCTGCTGGTCGTGCAGCAGCAAGAGCGCGTGGTCGTCTTGGTGGTCGCCCAGAGAAGTTTGGGGAAAAAGATATTGAAATGATGAAATCCCTTATCGAAAATGGTACATCGATTAAAGATGTTGCAGAAAAATGGGGCGTGTCTCGCACGACGATTTATCGCTATTTAGAAAAATCTATAAAATAAAACGTGAAGCACTTGTTACCAGCTCACAGCTTGGATAAGTGCTTTTATTGTTTAGAATAGGCGTATTTTTAAGTGTAATTTACCGATTAAAGAGACACACTAACCCTCGCATAACCAAAAATCATTATGTATCGACTCCTTTTAACGAACAACTTATAACGAACACATCAACACACTGATATTGCTACAATCTAATCTGTTCATCTATAGCCTACTTAAAATGAACACCCTCCTTAAGAAATATACCGCTTTAAAGGCGGCTGGCGCTTAATGAGTGGGTATTGTTAGTAGAAATCTACACCTATTTCATTATTATTGAATACTAAATAATTTCCTCAAATTGTTCAGTTAATCAATTTCTATGCTTATCCAACCTTCAAGGTATTTTCAATCAATTAACACAGATGTGAATTTGGAATATAATTTCCACATATCTTCCTTTATGTTAAAATGTTTAACAAAGTTAAAGTCAATATTATCTTAGCTAATTGAGAGGTGTTAATGATTCCAAAATGTACAGTTAATAATGTAGATATCTACTATGAAATCAAAGGCAAGGGTGAACCACTGATTTTTACTCATGGCGCATCATGGGATCATAAACAATGGGATAAACAAGTTGATTATTTTTCTAAATATTATAAAACCATAACCTGGGATGTTCGTGGTCATGGAGCCTCTTCTCTTCCAAAAGGGAAGTTGTATGCTGAAGATTTCAGTAAAGATTTAATTGGTTTGATGAATCACCTACAAATTAAAAAAGCAAATTTATGTGGACTATCAATGGGTGGCCATATTTCTTTACAAACAGCAATTCATTATCCAGAATACGTAAAATCTCTAATATTAATAGGCACGCCATTTACAAATAAATTCAATTGGTATGAAAAGGTATTTGTTCCTATTAATCGTTTCTCCAACTTGTTTATTCCAATGTCACTTTCTGCAAAAATACAGGCATATACACTATCAAAGTTTAATAAGGCCAATAAGCAGTATATTTATTCCACTGTTGCAGCTATGTCTTATAGGAATTGGATTCGAATTTGGAATGTCGTATCCAGAATGGAAAGTGGAAACGAATTAGATAAAATAAATTGTCCTACTTTAATATTACATGGTGACCGCGATACTATGATTCAAAGACAACAAGAGTATCTACATAACAAAATTAAAAAGTCACAGTTAAAAATCATTGAAAACGCTCATCATGCCACTAATTTAGATAAACCAGATCAAGTAAATGAATATATCCACCAGCACCTTATAAAAACATCAACTAGCATTTAAATATTTTTGTGCAGTAAGAATTTCAATTTTATTATCTTAAGTTTTTTTACTGCACAATATTTATCAAGTGTTTAATAAAATATAATTTCATTCCACTACTTATTACGAATAGCCCTATAGGGGGCGTCAGAAAAATGCGGATTTACAACGATAAGCAAAGAAAAGTCCCCAACGACGCTTTGAGTGCATTTTCCTTATACAACAATCGGGCCAGATTGTTGTATAAGGGGTCTAGTCAGATTTATACGGATTTACAACGGTAAGCAAAGTAAAGTCCCCAAACGACGCTTTGGGTGTATTTTCTTATTCAACTAACGTACGCAGGTTAGTTGAAGTAGTTATTGTTGTGTTTTCGTTTAGATTAAGGCACAATACGAATGGGAACATACGTTTTGAGTGGAGAGGAAATGAAAAATATGAATTTTAGTGAAGCCGTTGAACGTTCTATACAATTAAGAAAAGTCTACCATCGTTTGGAACGACAGTATCATGAAACAGAATGGACAGTAGAAGAAGATGCGTTAGCTTTCCTGACAGATGCTGGTTTGGTCGGTCGTCTAACAATGTCTCAACAGGGTCGTTGGCCAACCAATGGGGAAACTGAATCTGAACTTGAACATAAGATTGGAGAATGCATATGGTGGCTGATTAATTTGGCTGAACGCACGAATATTGATAGCGGTGAAGCATTGGAAAAATTCTTATCCAAAACAGAAAAAAAACTAGGGGATTGAACTAATATACCTGTTGAACTAACGGGTGCTTTAGTGAAACAAGGTTTTATAAAATATTCATACTAAATCTAAAAAACGTTCCCAAATCAAAGTTTTGGAACAAAGAATAACGATCTTCAACAATCGGGCGCTATTGTTGAATAAGACATTAAAACTCTCAATTTGTTGTAGTAAATGAAGTCATTTTTAGTACAAAAAGGATAGATGGAGCGATTCCTAATATGCTCCCCTATCCCTTATTTTTATACTATATAATGTCTGACATCAAATAGAAAACTATCTAGTACAATACATTCCAAGAAATTTCTTGACGCCACACCTCAGCAGAAAAGTTCCCGAATGTTGGCACCCTATAACAGGTACAGCCATAACGTATAATCAAATCGCTTCAATTTGTGGGATTTTAATTAGAAAGGTAGTTCCTTCACCAGGTTTGCTTACTACGTCTATGCTTCCTTTATGTGTTTCTACTATCCATTTTGCAATTGAGAGCCCCAAGCCATGTCCTCCCATTTGACGAGAGCGTGCTTTGTCTGCTCTGTAAAACCTTTCAAAGATATGATTTAAATCTTCACTTTCAATCCCAATTCCTGTGTCCTGAACCTCTATAGAAAGGAGTGTACCTTCTTTTGAAAGAGTGAGTTTCACCTGTCCTTTTGTTGGTGTATATTTAATTGCATTGTCTACAAGAATGTAAAGTAATTGCGATAATCTTTCTGGATCGCCTATTGCTGTGAGTTCATTTGGTGAATCTAAACTAATCGAGATTGCTTTATCATTGGCAAGTGGACTTAGTGATTCTATTACTTTTCCAGCTACTGGTCTAAAGTCAAAAACTTCCGTTCGTAGCTCTAGTATATTAGAATCTGACCGTGCCAACGTTAGCAAGTCGCTTATTAAATTGGTCATTCGTTTAACTTCTAACTTCATGTTGATTAATAGTTTTCCCATGAAATCTTCTTTCGTAGGTTCAATTGTCATTTCCATCGCATCTATGGAGGATTGTAAAACCGCTAATGGTGTCCGCAACTCATGTGAGGCATCTGCCACAAATTCCCTTTGCCTTGTGAATGCATTTGAAATGGGTACCATCGCTTTTTTAGACATTCTTTGACTAATAAATACAGCTAGTCCAGAAAAGATGAGTCCTAATACAATTAGTATAATAAGGACCCAATGAAATATTTGGGAGGCAAAAGTAAAGTCTCTTCCGATGTACAAAGTTCCGATTACTTGGTCCTTATAAATAATTGGATGGCTAGCGATTATTAGACGAATATCTTTTTTGGATTCGAGTCGAAACTCTTTTTGCTTTCCGCGGTCATCTCGAAAATCGCCCAGATGAATTGATTCGTAAAAAATATCTTCGCCGTTGGTCACTTTCTCACTTAACAAAGGTGTTAATGCGTATTGTAAGCGTCTATCCTGATCGTTCCCCATTATGATTTTACCATTTGAATTCATCACATAGTAAAAAGCTTGATTTACACCGGAGAACACGATTTCCTGGTTTTTCATTTCTTGTAAATCCCTTTTTTTGTTTTCAAACAAGTAGCTCACAATTATGTTTGCTTCTTGTTCAACAAGGGTTTTTATTTCTCTTTCAGAATTTCTTGTTATAGATAAATATAGGGCACTGTATACGATTACAATAAAAAGAGAGAGGAATAGTAAGAGTAAGCCGATATATATAGACGTTAATCGTCTTTGGGTACGACTGAACATATCTTTTCCACTCGGTTGGAGCCTCTGGAAGAACGTAAAAAAATTATTGTTCAAACTTATATCCCACCCCTCGTATACTCTGAAGTAAATGTTCTTTCTGAATTGTTTTTAGTTTTTTACGTATTAGTTTTACAGTGGCATCGACAGTCTTCGGTGCAACCTCTGCATCAATACCCCATATCCGATCTAGAATCACTTCACGTGAAATGACTTGTCCTTTGTTCTGTACAAGTAAATCTAACAATTGAAATTCTCTTGGACTTAGTTGAATATCCTTAGTGCCAGATTGAATTAAATGGCTTGCCCGATTTAACACTAAGTCTTGGATTTTAATTTCTTCCTCTACAATTGGAGCGTAATTGCGGCGTGAAAGTGCTCTTATTCGTGCCAGTAGTTCATCGATTTCAAAAGGTTTAACAAGATAATCATCAGCGCCTGAATCTAGTCCATCAATACGATCTTGAATGCTGTCTTTAGCCGTAAGCATTAATATCGCACCAGCATAACCTTGTTTTCGTAAACGCTGACAAACCTCAATACCCGTCCCGTTCGGCATCATCCAGTCTAATACTAATACATCATAATGAGCATTATTGGCATAGTAAAACGCATCTTCACCTTCCATAACCCACTCAACATTATAGCTGGCCTTCTTTTTGAGCATAAAAACAATTAATTCCCCAAGTGTGCTTTCATCTTCAGCTAATAATATATTCATCTCTATATCACCTGTATTTCTAATTTGTTAGTTTATTATAATGGTATTCGCCATTAGTTGATACAAGAAAAGAAGCACCTAACTCCTACATTGGTGCCTCTTTTTCGATATCAACCGATTTTCAACTGTTCCTGTTTCAATTTATCGATTTCTTTATTAATATCTTCTTCATTAATCACGTTTTGATACGTTGTTTCCTGTATTAATAATGGTCTTGTAATTTGTTGTCCTGCTTGCACTTCTGCTTCCATTAATACAATTTGATCTTCGGCTTGCGAGATTCCTTTCAAAATATTCCCTACTTCAAATGAAGACGTTGCTGCTTGAATTCGTTTAATTGATTGGGCGATGTTTGCTCTTGAAGCTAATAAAATTTTTCTATTTTGTAATTCAACAAATGTTGCATTTAAGTCGTTTAAATGATTTTTTAGTATGTTTGTTTGGTCTTGCAGTGCTTCAAATTGTTCTAGGTAAAAGCTTAGCTGATTTTCTTGAATCATTTTTTCTTCTACAGCTAATCTCGCAATGGATTCTTCACCATTCTTTATCGCTAGTTTTGCCTGTCTATTTCTTTTTTCAATTGTTGCATTTATATTTAAAATCAATGCCTTCTGTTTATTTTCTGCATAAATTTGACGTGTGAGTGCCTTTTGAGCAAGAGCTATTTCTTGCTCTAATTCTCTTGTCATTTCATTTAGCATCATGATTGGATTTTCTGCTTTATCTAGAAGTCCATTTATATTAGCTTTTGTAATGCGTTTTACTCTTTTGAATATTCCCATATTACTTATTCTCCTTGTTATTTATATTTTTTTCCCACTGATCTAGGATATCTTCATTTTGATTTTCCATTGGCCTATACGAAGAGGCGAGACTTGTATTAATGAACTGTTCCATCGAAAACTCTTTTGTTTTCTTGTTAAACCAGCTCATTATGAACACAAGCACGATCACAGCAATGATTAAAAATAGAAGCATTCCTAACAAGGGAAATTCTACATCATGTGGTCCGTATATTGCTGGATGATGTCCAAATCCGTTAGGGCCACGTCCATGCATCCCTGCGGCTAAAACTTTAAAACTTCCCCCTACTAGAAGAGAAAATCCTAAAATACCTGACACAATTATAATTAGAGACTTCTTGAGTGCTTTCATTCACTTAACTCCTTTCTTCTTGATGTCTTTAATTTAATGGGCTTTGGTGAAATCTTGGTGAAAAACAAATAAGTTTTGTGAGTTTCATTTATATAGGTAAGCAGACGAAATATAAAAATTAATTTCAGCTTTCACCATTTTTTCACCAACGAGGAGTAAAGTAGCAATTAGAAAAATAAAAGGAGGAATTTTAAAATGTTTAAAAACAAACTTTTTGGATATGTAATGACAGGCACTTTATCGTTAGGTGTACTTGGGGGAGCGACTCATGCTTTTGCGGCAACGGAAAGTAATACGGTTACAACTTCAACAGTAGAACAAGGTGTAAACGTGAAGGCTTCATTGGATGAGGCGACAAAAGAAAAAGTACAGATAATCATGGAGAATCTTAAATCGAACTTAGCGACAATCGGAGTTGAACTACCAGTAAAAGGAGAACATGGCTCTCGTAGCGATTTCCTAGCGGAGGTAGATGATACAGCAAAAGAAAAAGCTCAAGATATATTAGATCAAGAAAAAGCTGGAACAATCACTTGGGAGGAAGCTCAAACTCAATTAGCTGCACTTGGTGTTGAACTTCCGACAAAGGGCAATGGTGGCCATCATGGCGATTTCCTTGCGGAGGTAGATGATGCAACAAAAGAAAAAGCTCAGGCTATTTTAGATCAAAAAAAAGCCGGAACAATCACTCGGGAGGAAGCTCAAACTCAACTAGCTGCACTTGGTGTTGAACTTCCAACGAAAGAGGACGCTCGTGATTTCTTAGCTGACCTAGATGCTGATACAAAAGAAGCAGCACAGAGTTTTATCGAAGATGCAGAAGCGCAATTAGCTGAATTAAGCGTAGATCACTTACCTATCAAAGGCTTTAAAGGAAATAAATCCGAATAAAATTCGCAAATAACTAGTTTTTATATCAATCAAACTCTATTACAAAATAAGCTCCTCACAAAATAGTAGAACTTCTTTATCAAGAGTAAATCGAAAATTATAGTATATCTATTAATCAGAAAGTATTGATGAGATTTAGTGAATTTTTTTGAAAGCATATATATTTTTTTGATAAAAAATGAACAGAAATAGTATATTTATTTCGTGAGGCGACTTACACAAGGATCAGTTTAAAAGGTAGTATGTCCTTATTATTTTAGGAGGGATTTTTTTAATGAAAAAAATAAGAACATTCATAGCATTAGGTATAGTAACATGCATGGCATTGAGTGGCTGTGGGACAAATAATGACTCACAGACAACATCTACTTCTACACCTACTGAATCTGAGAGTGGTAATGACATGAAGAACCAAGGAGGAGGCAGAGGTGGGGCAATGTCTGTAGAAAATGATCCTGAACTTCAGGCCATAATAGATGAAAACTCAGGGAAATTTCAACAGCTTACTTTTGAGGATGCAGAGACAGGGATTTCACTAGAGTATAGCCTATATGTACCAGAGAACTACGACGAAAATAAGACTTATCCATTAATTATGTATATTCCAGATTCCACAGGTGCCGGAAAGTCGGCATTGGAGACTGTGCAACAATATTATGGAGCAAATGTATGGGTGACAGATGAGGAACAGGAAAAGCATGCATCCTTTGTACTGGTACCGGCGTTTAGTGAAACGGTTGTTAAAGATAATTGGAGTACATCAGATCAAATTGAAGTAGTTGTGCGATTAATTAACAAATTGACAGAGCAAAATAGCATTGATATGAACCGTATCTATGCCACTGGGCAATCTATGGGATGCATGACATCACTGTATTTAAGTAGTCAGTATCCAGATTTATTTGCAGCCTATCTCTTTGTGTCCGGTCAGTGGGATATTTCTGTTTTAAGTGGACTTGAAAATGAAAAGTTCTTTTATATTACTGCAGGTGGAGATTCACGTGCATCGGGCGGTCAAGATGAAGTGATGAAAATGTTTGATACCGATGGAGTGAGCTATAGTTATGGAACATGGAATGCTCAGAACTCCTCGGAGGAACAAAATGCAGCAGTGGAAAAATTGATTGCAGAAGGAAATAAGGCAAATATGATACGCTTTGAAACTGGGACTGTATTCAAGGAAGGTGAAACGGGAATGGAACATATGGCATCCTTTAATTATGCTTACAAAATATCAGCAGTAAGAGATTGGTTGTTCAATCAGTCAAAATAAGGTGGAAAGAATAGTTGAGAGCGCATTGGAGCGCTCTTTTCTTATTTGTGGAGTAAAGGTTAATAGTGAATAAAATTGAAAAGCCATTAGAGTTTTGTAAGCGCTAAAGATAAAAATGACATCATTCAAATTAGCATGTATATTCGCAATCGCTAGATACACGAGTTCTGCATTTTATTTGCACCAGCACTATGTCCAAGGATTTCACGATTAAAAAGGTCGACAAATTGGCATAAATAGTGCCATTTTTTTTCGACACGGAGGTATGTAAATCACTGACGATAACTGCTCACGGCTCTTCTTGCTCAAACTGACGCTGTAATTCATTTTTTACTGGTTCATCATTACATGTTGATTTATACGGCTTATACGGTGCTACTGTATAGTTTGATACGAGTCCAAGACCTTTCATTAAACGACCAATTCGACGATGTGATATGTGTTTTGGTTCAGGTAATTTACTTAGTTCTTTCTTGATTTTTCGCGTACCATAATTATTACGGATTTCCGAATACGGGCAATCTCTTTGGAAATCTCTTTATCTTCATTTTTAAACTTACGTTTACATGCAAATCGGCATTATAGTAATAGGTACTCTTTGGAATATCGAGGACGTCACACATCGCTGATACCGAATATTTGTGAGTGTTATTTCGAATCACATCTATTTTCGTCCCATGATCAGCACTGCTTGCTTTAAAATATCATTCTCCATCAATAATCGTTGGTTTTCTTTCCGTAGTCGAGCCAGTTCATTTTCTTCTTCTGTTCGATTATCTTTGGCAGCGAAAGAGCCTGTTTCTTTGTGATTTTTAATCCAACGATCTAATGCAGAAGGCGTAATATCATTTTCTCTAGCAGTATCTGCACGTGATTTCCATTTTCATAAAGTTTCACTAATTGCAGTTTAAATTCGGGTGTAAAAGTTCGACGTTGACGTGTCATAGTAGCACGCTCCCTTAAGTTAATAGTCTAAGTTTACAGGCCCTTATTTTATCTGTCCAACTTAGTGTAACCTATCCAGGTTAAGTGGCATTTTGAGTAAGGTTGCATTCTTTAATTGTTCCTACTACTGTAACTAACAGGGGCTTAAGTTGAAAAACGATATTCCAGAATCGGGCGCTTTCCTTGAATAAGGAAAGGGTCTTTTTCCATTAAAGGACCAGATTGTGGAGTAACTTCTTTAAAGAAAGATTGAAGTCTATTTAAAATTATTTAAAATAAGACAGTGAACTGATGTAGTTAAAATAACGGCGGAGGTTGAAAATCACAGACAAAAAAGACATTCACTTGAATGCCTTTTTAACAAATATTCTCTTTATTAGCAAT
>NZ_JBIWCX010000023.1:0-41532 GCF_044761695.1 Lysinibacillus sp. NPDC097287 | reverse complement strand
GAAGAAGTTACTTTTGACTAACAGAGAGTTATTGAAAGCGGACCTAAGTGATTATAGGAAGGGTACCGAATTTTGGTTATTCCATTAAAGGGCGCAATTCTTGAAGAAGAATTGTGCCTTTTTCAGTGCTATGGACTCTAATAATCTTTATTGGAATTTAATATTACATATTTTGAACTAAGTATCTACTGTAATAAAATTAATATTGTAATATGCTATTATAAATAGGTTAACAATGTTAATTTATGTTTTATTCAAAGATTTCTAGAATGTTCAGTAAAAAAATACTATAAGGAGTCCTAAAATGAAAAAGAAAATAAACTATTTAATCTTATTTTTAACTGCCATCTTTATTGTTGGTTGTACTAACGTAGAAGATGCATCCGTTACAGATAAAGAAACAGATTCACAAGAAGGAACAACAAATAATAGTGAAACAGAAAAAACTACGGTAACTGAAAAATCATTATCAGAAAAAACATCAACTCAATCAAAAGATGAACTGTTCAATGGATACAAACTGATTGAAGTTGATGGTGGCGATTTGTCAGGTCATCGCGAACCTAACGTCGTCGTTGACATTGGCTTTGGGGACCGACATTACTATGCATTCACGAATGAGGCAGGGCAATTGGTTCGTGTCATTGCTGACGAAATTGTTCTACAAGATGACCGTACCGAACCCGTAACATCATCTGGCAGATACTACGCTGATGAAGCAAAAGTTCCTGGTGTCGAGAGAGCAGATTTAGATGAAGGACATATTATTGCAGATTCTCTTGGTGGGTATAGGACACTTTTTGAACAAAACTTAAAAATTCTAGCATATTTCATATAAAAACCTTTCATATCAATATTTATGGAAGGTTTATTTTTGTTCAAGATAGGGAAATGTTGAACAAAAGCGAAATATACTATGATACTATTAATTTAATAACAAATTACAATAATTATTATAGGAGCTTAAAATGCAAAAGAAATTAAATTATTTAATGGTCTCTTTAATGACCATCTTTATGGTTGGTTGTACAAACATAGAGGAAGTTTCGATTACTGAGGCAAAAATAGATTCACAAGAAGTAACAACAGTTAATACAACTGTTGATGAACAAGTAGTAGAAGATAAATCAACTTTATCAAAAGAGGAACTGTTCGAAGGCTACAAATTAATCGAAGTGGATGCTTGTAATTTATCTGGACATCGTGAAGCTAATGTTGTTGTAGACATTGGTTTTGGTGATCGACAGTATTGGGCATTTACGAACGAGTATGGTCAACTGATTAAAGTGATCGCAGATGAAATCATTTTGCAAGATGACAATACTGAAAAGGTCACATCATCAGGAAGATACTGTAATGATGAAGCGAAAGTTCCAGGTGTAGAAAGTAAATACCTTGATGAAGGGCATGTTATAGCTGACTCGCTCGGCGGTAATTCTAGCGCATATAATATTACAGCTCAAGAAAGTACATTAAATAGACATGGCGACCAAGCTTATATGGAAGATGCGATTCGTAAAGCAGGTGGAGCTACTGATTTTGAAGCAATTATCACATATGAAAATTCGGATACTCAAATTCCTTCTCATTATAAGTACACTTACACTATAAAAGGTAAGAAGGTTGTTGATGATTTTGACAATGTTAATCCTGATGAAACAAATAAATCTTTAGGTTTAACTGAAAGTAAATCAACAAACGCCAATAATTCTAATGACGATAAAGATATTTCTAACATTGATACAAATGGTGATGGACAGGTAACCATTAAAGAAGCCAAAGCAGCTGGATTCAAAATGCCGATAACAAAAGATCATTGGTTATATCAATATATGGACGATCGTGATGGAGATGGTTATGTAGGTGAATAATAATTCCACATAAGGATTTAAAAATATATAGTATTACAAGTACAAATGTATAGTGTTGAAAATCTAACAAATATCCTCTGTGAACATAATTGTAAGGCCAGCCATATCAAAAGCTGGCTTTTACTATAATACAAGAGTGCTGTGGTACTCTGCACTTTTATATTACGCAACAGCTTTAATAATCAAGTTAAAAATAGATTATAGGTGGGAAGATATATGAATAAAGCTTCAAGCAGTCATAGTAAGATTGTTGGAATAAATAAAAGGTTGGGAGTTTATAGATACTACTGTAAAAGAGTATCAGCAACGGAGACTTTACCTAATGGTAAAAATCATATTGTCGATAAGATTATGATTATGTTGGAGCAGAAGAAAAGCGGATATGCAGTGAGTGTTATCCACCCTATTTCGGAATTTATTCATCTACCCTTAAAAAAGGGAGGGATTCCTAGTCTTAAAACACAAGAACAAATCGCTAACTCTATCGTTAATTTTCTGAATTTTGTGTTTATAGAGGGTCAGACTAAGTATAAGTTGTCAAGTATAAAAGATCTCCTTTTTGAGCATGGAGAGGATTATTTGAACGTTTATGGATTAGTGGGACGAAATAACGCTCCAGTGAAAAAAGAAACAGTCAAAAGATGTGAATGGAATCTTACTCGTTTTTACTACTTCCTAGTCCAAAAAAATATTTTAAATTATATAACTATAGATGATTTTGATTTGAAAGAATATAACAATGATGCACTAGAAGTCAAACGAAAGCCAGAAAGTCCTTTTATCAATGTGAACTATCCAAACGATGAGGAACAGGAAAATCTAATCCACGACCTTCCTCGTGAGTTAATTATACCATTCATACAAACCGCATATACGTATACACCTAGAATAGCTCTTGGTGTGGCATTTCAGTGTTTCGGTGGCCTACGTGTTGGTGAGGTTGTAAATATCGCTAGGACTGGTATTACTCCATCAGGTGAATTCGGATTATATGGATTTCAAATAAAAATACAAAATCGTGACTTCAGACCGGAGCTAAAAAATATCAAGGGAAAAGGAACCGTAAAAAAACGAAGAAGACAAGGTGTTTTCCCATTTAATGGCGATTTGTTACAACTTCTTTATAAGACGCATATTGAAAAATATAAAGCTATTGATGGGACCAATGCTCTTTTCTCAAATAGAGATGGAAAAGCAATGGAGAAATTCACTTATCAGCGGGAGTTTAGAAAATTAAAAAATAAATTCTTAACTTTATTATTAGAATCTAAAGATCCACTACTTAGAACATACGGATTAGAATTAAGTAGCGCTAAATGGTCTACTCACATTGGACGTGGCATCTTCTCTAATTTAATTGCAGCAGAAGCAACCAATGTACTTCAAGTTATGACAGCACGTGGTGATGACGATCCTACGAGCAGTATAAGGTATTTAAACAATACTGATAGAATGCTAAGACTTTTAAAGGGTAACTATGATGATATGTATATGAGTTTATTAGAAGTTAAGGAAGAGGTTATTTCTGAATTAAAATTAAACAGTCGAAATCGAAAAAAGGATGATTAAAGGTGACAGAATGGTATAAACCCGAAGAAGTAGCTAAATTAATCAATAGAAGTGATTCAAATTTACGAAAACTCGCACGAACAGGTTTAATACCCGATTCATTTTTGAAAGTGGAACTTTCTTCTGGTGGAAAAATCAAATATTTGATTCATGCTAACTACGTTGAGCAGCAACAATCCTTGCAAGCTAAACTTTCAAGCGATTATTACAAAAAAGCCGAAGTTAAAAGAATGCTAAAAGCATCAGACAAAACACTAAAGATTCTACAAGAGACAGGAGTATTCGAAGATGCCCTGCTTTTTGAAGGAACTTTATACTTTTCAAAAAAAGAAGTTGAAAAATATATAAACGAAAAAACAAGTGCTTTTAGTCTAGTCAAATTAATCAAAGAAGAATTAAATGTTTCAACAGATAGACATATTATAGTTGATTTTATATTTAACGACCCTCTTTTATCGAAACTTGTATACAAAGAAGCTCAAAGCTACAAAATTAAATTTGAAGATTGGCAAGAATACAAAAAAGGATTAGTTAATATTGAAGAGGCTTCTAAACATCTAAATATGCCTTTAGAAGTGATGCAGATGTTGTGGAGTAAGAAACATATAAAATCCTTTACAGAGAATGCTAAGGGCGTTAGAACGCATGTTGCATATCTAGATGAGTATAAGCAACGTGGGTTAATTCCGCTTGAGCAACTAGCAATGGAGATAAACACATCTTTGAGTATTATAAGGAAATTTTTTACTTCTGATGATTATATTCTTCTTCCGGATAACAAAAAAGATTATTACATCACAAGAGAAAAAGCTGATGAACTTATAAATAGTTACGCTGCAATACAAATCAAGCACAACTATAATAATCATCTTGCAGAAACTAACTATCATCAATTTTTTGAAGATAGTATTACTTACTTTAAGAGTAAATCGATTATAAACCTTACAGTGGATTTATATAACAAATGGGCTACAAAAAAAATAAAGAAAAGCACACAGTCCCTAAAAAAAATCACGCTTGATTATTTACGTGTGTTAGAGGTGTTAGCATCTCAACTAACGAAAGAGTTAATGGAATATACAGATTTAGAACTAAAACAACTTTTCGAATCATTTCCTAAAAATCAAGCTCGTAAAATTATCCAATTTCTTGACTATTGCAAAGGGAAAGTGGATTGTACTTTTAGTGGCGATTATGTTTTTAAAAAGACCATATATGGTGATGCTAATGAAGCTTATACAAAAGAAGAGTGGAAAATGTTAATCCATCATGTTTTAGATGTGACCAAACATTTCGAAAATGCTGTTGAAAAAAGAGAGTATGCTAATACATGGTTATTTTGTTTGTTACATTTTTCATTGGCCTGGAGACGTTCAGATATGTTTTCATTTAAAGCGATCTCACTTAATCAAGTGGGTATTGATAACTTTGAATGGTTCAACGAACACACATTTAATTTAGAGGACGCTCAAAATATATTAAAAATCGTTGAAAGAAGTATGCAGGGATATTTAGCAAGAAAAAATAAAGAAAAAACGGTGTTTGTTATACCTTTTATTTTTGAAATGCCTACCGCATTAGCCTTTATTCTTAGCGAATTACACCGCCAAAATGAAAACGCTAATAGCGAAATTTTAGTTAAAAATATTAGTGCGAAAAATATTAATGATTTCTTTGGAGAAGATTTGCCAAAGTTTAAAAGTAAAATGAGTAATAAAACTTTAATGACTTACGGCTGGGAAACTGCGGTGAAAAACGGGAAAGGCGCTTTAGCTTATTGGCTAGGTGGTTTTTCTCGATCTCACACTCATAATATTGCAATGCCAAACTCTATCACTCAAGTATATCTAGTTACGCGAAATACTGATGTAGACGTTGAAGAAATGGCTCGACATGCCTTCGATAGAGGGATTTTTGGATGGCAAGTAAAAGTTATGATAGACGCCATAAATGAAAATGAACCAATGAGTTTAGAAGAAATGACAACAGCCATAACAAATATTAATAAAGAATATTCACCTGTAATGATAAACGAATTATCGAAATTCGCCGTCACTAGGCATGAGCAATCAATTGCATTATTAAAGGACCTTATGAAAATGCCAAAAGAAAAGTTAAAAGTTAAATTAAAGGAGATTTCTAAATTACGCTCCCCTTCATTGCTAGACCATTCACAATGTCTTGTAGGATTGGAAAATTGTCCGTTTAAAAAAGAGGTTGAATATAATTTAGAAATGCCATGTCTAGGTTGCAAAAATCGAATCGATACAAATTATATTTTAGATATTGTGAATGTAAAAATATTTTCTTTGATTGAACGACTAAACAAAACAAATCAAGGGGATCATATCACACGCATTAAATACACACACATGATTAAATCACTTTTGTATATCCTAATGGATTTCAAACGAATGTACTATCAATTTGATACGAATTATATTCGCAGCTTCATAGATTTGGACTTGTTGCAATCGAATATTAGAGAATTAAATGTCGCAAAATTTTTAACTATAAACGGGGCGAATAATTGATGGCTATAAAAAAATTGAAAGTAGGTAATATCGATAAAGGGTTACTTATTTATGAAGAAACTGCCAATTCAGTTGCGGAAAAAAAGTACCTCAAGTATAACAAAGATGATTTAAATCAGTATCAAGAAAAATTTGAGCTTTTACAAGACGATGGGATTATTAAATCCCCATCCGAATTCATTGACCATCAATGGAATATAATGGGGCGCGAATATTATAGGAGTCTTGATTTAACGGAAATAGAATATAATAAGGAACTTTATTTATCTTTAAAATGCTACGTGATTGTACAACTATATGACCGGAAAATATCCCCAGATAGCATATTTGAGGGGTTCAACAACATTTTAACCATTATTAAATTAACAAGTTGCTATGATAAACGAAAATTATTGGAATTCGAGGAATGGAAGTTAGAAAAGGAGTCATCAAAAATTACTTTAGATAGATACAAAGTCTATAACTTGGGATTCTTATATTTTAACCCCATAAACGATGCTTCTGATTATGTCCCACTGTTTGAATCCATGGTGGGCGCTGATTGGAATGCAATTAGAGAAATACCAACTTATGAAGAGTTTGTACGTTTTGATTTTTTAATTAACGATTTCATGAACAAAGAAACGAATAATATGCGTTCAAAATATTATCCAGTTTTCATTTGGTGGAAATTATCTACAATTATCCCTATTCGTCCGTTAGAACTCGTTAAAATAAAGAATGACGATATACGGTATGATGCGACAGAAGAAAAATATTATCTTACAAAAGGGAAAAGGAAACTACGGCCTTCCAAAAAAGAAAAAGGAAATCACCACGTCTCTATACCTCATGAAATTCAGATAAACAAAGAAATATACGAAATTATAGAAGATTATAGAAAGGTAACTAATAGCGAGAACGAAGAATATCTATTTCATCTGTCTCATCATTATGAACATTTAACAAAGCCTAAGTATAGCAGCGTCATAAATACAGGAGAAACAAAAAAATATAACGACCATCGAACAACCGATTTAATGGCAAAACTATTGGCTTCATTTTTTGATGAAGTGATACAAAATGAAATGGGCATTAACGTTGTAAATTCAAGAGACAAATTGGATTTAGAAAACCCACATAAAACTATTACTCGTTTTAGTCTAATGGATACACGCCATTTTGCTATTTGTTCAATGATGATGCAAGGATTCAGTGAATTAACAATCGCTCAAATGGCGGGTCATACTAAGATTAAGACTCAATCGGCCTATGCATCCCATATCGATGATTTTCAGAGATCGTATTCGAATTTATTAGCTAAAGACATCCAACGAAGTATGACAAACCTAAATAACTCAGGGTTTGATCATTTTACATTTCGTCAAAAGCAGATACTCTCTTATTGGAAATCTGACTACTCTAAAGAAAAGAAAATTGATTATGGTTACTGCCAATCAAAAAAGTTTCCTTACGAATGTTTTGAAGATGATTGTATCTTTTGTAATAAGATTCATATAGATTTATCTAATTTGACCACTCAAGAACAATCCGAATTGGCAAACAAAATCACAAAAATCCAAGATGAAATACAAATTAAATTAAATTTCATCAAAAAATATTATCAATCAGCTTATAGGAAAAAGGAGGCAGAGTTTGATAATAACGAAAAAAATTCTAAAGACCTTGAACAAAACAGCGCAAATCTCGCAATTTTATTAAATAGAAAAGCAATGTTAGAGGCGCATCTAGCAAAAAAAATGGAGGTACAAGATGACAACTGAAAAGTCTAAGGGAGGCAGACCGCAAAAATATCCATATGAGGAACTAAGATCTGTTTTATTCGAATACGCAAACAAAAATAGTGGGAAATTAATTACTCTCGCAGATTTAGGGCGCGAAACGAAGTTTCCTCGGTACGTATGGAGAAATAATAAACAGATTCGAGAAGACATTGAAAAGCTTAATCAAACCCCTATGGCAATCGTGGGTTTAATGAAAGAGAATGTAAAAATTCCTTCGGCTGAGGATTTAGTAAATTCTAATTATCACAATAAAAACCTACTAATCACAAGGATTCAACAAGTCCTTGACGCATATCAAACTACTTTCGAACAGGTGTTAAAGACAACTGAATTAGAAAATAGACTAAATACTAAGGAGAAAGAAATAGCCTCTCTAAAAGAGGAAATCGACGCCCTGAAAAAGCAATCTGCATTCTATCAAGAAAAATACGAATCGATGACATTGCATAGCACTTCTCTTCTAAGTCGGAAAAATTTTGATTTGAAGGAAAATGTCATAGATGCGGAAAAGAAATTTAAAGAAATTGATGATGAATTTGAAGATCTATTCAAATAACAAATTAATCTAATAATTCGAATGTTTGTAAAAAAAATGAAAATTCCTTTTATTAAAAGAAGGATCCTATTGCTTCTTTAATATCGATGTTGCTAACTTAAAATTGATGGGAGAATTTAATATATGGGCTACTGTATTTATTATAAACAAACAGACCAACAATTGCATTTTGATAAAGAAGAACATGTAATACCAGCAGGTTTAGGTGGAATAGAAAAACTAAAAAAGGAACTGTATCAGACGAAGCAAATATGAAGTTTTCTAAGCTAGAAACAGTCGTTTTAAGAAATTCATTTATTGGATTAAATAGAAGAAATAATGGACCTGGAAAAAGAGGGAATCTTAATGTTAAAAAAGTTAAAACTCCTGTTATGCATGTTTTAAAAAAAGAGGTTAAGAAAATTAAATAAGAATTTTTTAGCAGCAGATATTTTACTAATATTAGTTGAAAAGCTAAGGAAATCACTAGACAAAAACGAGTTAGCTCAGCCCAAAGTATTTCAGATACAACAATGCAACGATGAAGGTATTGTTATCAAAGGCATTCAATTTATAGTATGGTAATAATACTGAATGTGTTGAAGAGGTGGTAAAATGTATAAAATTTTAGTAGTAGAAGATGATGAAACGATTTTGAATGAATTACAGTTTCTTTTACGTCTGCATGGTTATGAGCCGGTTAGTCAGTTACCTTGTGACTTGGCGCTGCTTGATGTAAATTTGCCAGGAGAAAATGGCTTTGAAATTGCCCTTAAAATTCGTGAAACATCTGAGATTCCGATTATTTTTTTAACGGCGAGAGATTCAACAGAGGACGAACTGATTGGTTTTCGTGTTGGTGCGGATGATTATATTCATAAGCCGTATAATTCGTCTATTTTGTTAGCACGTATCGAGCGTTTACTTGCAAGAAAACCGAATACATCGAATACGGTACGTGAACTAAGCTTAGATACAGCAAACTTAAAGGCCAGCTATCATGGAAAATCAACGGAACTTACGAAAAATGAAAGCCGGATTTTAGCAAGTTTAATGAAAAAAGAATTAGTGACACGTGAAGAAATTATCGAAGATTTATGGAACGACAGTTTATATATTGATGAAAACACGCTATATGTGAATATTAATCGTTTACGAGATAAGCTAAAACAAATTGGAGCGAATGATTTTATTAAAACGGTAAGAGGCGTTGGGTATCGCTTATGATGAAGGTATTTTTACTCGATAAATTGATACCACTTGGTTTTCTAGGAATTACATTTATTTTTATGCTCATTTTTTTAGTCATTTTGAATGTGCCTGCTATGACGATTTGGACTGTGGCATTCATTTTTATAATGTTAATCATTACTTGGTTAATGACAACTTATATTGTTTCTAAAAGAAAGCTAGAAAATATAAAATGGATAGTTACACAGCTTGAACAACCATATTTAGCAGGAGAAATCTTACCCACTCCGAATTCTTATTTGGAACATCAGTATTTTGACATCCTACGCATCATCTCTAAAGATGCAATTGAACGTGTGGAACAAGCGGATCGAAATGCACAAGCGTATAAGGAGTTTGTCGAACAATGGATTCATGAATTAAAAACACCAATGACAGCCATGGGATTAATATTAGCAAATGAAGGTGACACGCGTAAATTACGTAAAGAGCTAAAGCGACTTGATAATTTAACCGATCAAATTTTGCATTTTGCAAGGCTGCAATCCATTGAAAAAGATAAACAATTTGAACAGATTGCGCTTGCTACAATACTCAATCAATCTGTAAAAAATCAAATGGATATATTAATTGCTGCACGTATGCAAGTTGTGATTGATGGAGATACAACGATTTATACAGACCAAAAGGCTTTGCAATTTATAATGAATCAATTGTTAATTAATAGTGCAAAATATTGTCCAGAAAGTAAGGTACTCATGACGATTCGAGACAATGTCTTAATATATGAGGATAATGGAATTGGTATTTTAAAGCATGAGCTTCCACGTATTTTTGAAAAAGGATATACTGGCACAAATGGCCGGAAATTAGGGACGAGTACCGGCATGGGATTATATATTGTAGCAAATATGTGTAAGGAGCTTAATATTCAGCTGAATGTAGAATCCAAAGTCGGTCAGTTTACACGCTTTATCCTCACATTTCCACAAATCTAACGAAAACGTAAGATTGTCGTTAGATAGCGTTAGAACAAATTGTCCTTTCCCGTGCTAAGCTAAAGTGGAAATGGAGGTAGAGACAATGTCAACATTACTACAAATAAATCAAGTAACAAAATATTACGGAAATGA
The DNA here is from genome assembly GCF_044761695.1 of Lysinibacillus sp. NPDC097287. Taxonomy (NCBI): domain Bacteria; kingdom Bacillati; phylum Bacillota; class Bacilli; order Caryophanales; family Bacillaceae; genus Lysinibacillus; species Lysinibacillus sp. NPDC097287. Next base: position 30,915 of record NZ_JBIWCX010000023.1, on the reverse strand, counting down.
AAAAGTTCTAACAAAGGCGTTAGATGGTATTTCTTTCAAAGTTATGAAAGGCGATTTTATCGCTATTATGGGTGCCTCGGGTTCAGGTAAAAGTACACTTTTAAATTGTATTGCCACCATTGATAACGTAAGTGGAGGGAAAATCGTTCTTGCAGGCGAAGAAATTTCATCTAAAAAAGAACATGAGTTAGCCAAATATCGCCGTGATCAATTAGGCTTTATTTTTCAGGACTACAATTTACTTGATACGTTAACAGTGAAAGAAAATATTGTATTGCCATTAAATTTACAAGGTGTTTCTGAAGAGAAATCAGCAAACCTTTGTCGTCAAATTGCAACAGAGCTTGGGATTATCGAGCATTTAAATAAATTCCCATCAGAGTTATCGGGAGGGCAGCGTCAGCGAGTAGCATGTGCGCGTGCGTTAATCACAACTCCAAGTGTCATTTTAGCGGATGAACCAACAGGCGCATTGGACTCCACAAATTCTAAAAAACTCATGGATACATTATCTTTAATGAATGAGAAGATGGGTGCGACGATTTTAATGGTGACACATGACGCATTAGTTGGTGCTTATGCGAAACGCGTCCTCTTCTTAAAAGACGGGAAACTTTGGCATGAATTGTATAAGGGAGATAAAACCTTACAAACAATGCATAAAGAAATTTTAGCAACAATGGCATTACTGGGGGGTGAAGGGCGTGTATAAAACATTAGCCTTTCGAAATATGAAACGGCAGCTTCGCAATTATTTAATTTACTTTGTAACGATTGCGATGACCATTTCACTTATCTTTGCCATGAATAATATGATTTATAATAAGGATTTACAGGATCGGGCGGATAATTTCACCTCTCTATCTACGGGGCTACTTGTCTTATCGGGTTTTTTATGCGTTGTGATTGCCATTGTACTAGGTTATGCAAACGCCTATATTCTACGTTTAAGGAAGCGTGAATTTGGTACGTATTTAACCCTGGGAATGAAGCGTCCTCAAATTGTGAAGTTATTTTTACTTGAAAATAGCTTCCTTGGGATTTTGGCTATTTTAGTAGGTTTTATTTTTGGTTCATTATTATACCAAGGCTTGATGGTATTGATGTCTAACTTACTAGACTATCCATTTTCATTTTCATTTATTTCAATAAAAGGCGTTATTGTCACAATGATTATGATCGTCCTCATTTTTGTTGCAACATTTGTATCGTCAAGTATGTACTTGAAACGAGTAACAATTTATGAGCTGGTATATGGCGAACAGAAAGTTCAAAAAGTTCAAAGTAAGCCAATCCTTTCATTTGTCATGACAATTATAGCTGCTGCTTTAATGGTCTATGCATTTATCCGATTTTCTTCACATCTAGAAGGTGTATTTAAATCTGAAAATGGTAGTGAGATAGGGTTATTAATCATGATTGCCTTACTTGCGATTTCATTAATTGTTTTCCATGTAGGGTTAGCAAAAAGTTTAATGTACGTTCTTTTAAAAAGTAAATTATTACGAGGAAAAGGGACAAATCAATTTATCTTACGCCAACTTAGTGCTTCGCTCAGTGCGAATTCGTTATTGTTAGGATTGTTAGCTTTTCTAATTTCTTTTTCTATCATTGCGACAAACACAGGATTTTTGTATAAAGCCGTTGAGGAAGCAAATATTGAAAAACGTTATCCATTTGATGTGATGGGAAATGAAACAATTGGTGAAGAAACACCCGTATCACCACAGCAAGCTGTCGAAGCGATTGAACAATACACAACGATTGAACAATCATTCAAAACACCTTTTTTCACATCGGGGGTAGTCGATTTTTTAAAACAAACGGCTTGGTATGATGAGAACTATACAGATAAAGATGTGTATATGCGTGAATCGGATTTAAATAAGCTACTACAAGCAATTGGAGAGCAGCCCATTACGTTAAAAGGTGAGTATGCTATTTATTCTGATAGTGCAATTATTGAAAGCTATGATTTTAGCGAGCAAACCATTACGGTCAATGGCAAAGACTATTCATTAAAGCAAGTGGAGACGACTTTACCTGCCTTTGTATGGGCTTATTTTGTTATTGTCGTACCGGATGAAGTGGTAGAAGGGATGCAACACGTACAGACAGCGTATGCATGGAATGTTATAGATCCTCATTTTGATGCAGCAGCTTTACATCAAGCATTATCTTATCAAGAACCTTACAATAATTACTTTGTGCAACGTACAGATTATCGAATCCAAAGTTATGAGCGGATGAGTAGCATGGCATTCTCTGCTATATTCATTGTAGGCGCATTGTATTTAGGTTTTGTCTTCATATTATTAGCAATGGCTATTTTAGCCTTAAAAACATTATCAGCTATAAGTGACGATGAAAAAAGGTATCGTATTTTACATCGAATCGGTGTATCAAGAACAACGCAAACAGCAACGCTTGCAAAGCAAATTTTAGCCTTTTTTGCTTTTCCTGTGGCAGTACCGGTATTATTAGCGATTCCTATTTCCTTGATTTCTGAGCAAGTTATTCAGTTAATGAGATTCGGAGAACAATTAAATATGTACTTGTTATCAGGCTTGATTGTGGCTGTTATTGTAATGATTTATTCTTTGTATTTCATCGTAACATTTGCCATAACGAAGAAGCATGTCGTATCTTAAAATGATTCTGAGATTTATTAAATGAGGGTGGAATTAGGAAATTGAACCCACACGTGATGAATACTCTATTTTCTTCAACAAATAATACGATCGGGCGCGATTGTTGAAGAAGGACCTCTAAATTCAAGATACCTTAGTTCATTAAAGATTTATAAAGTATGCAAAATCATTCAAAATAACGTTCCCAAATAAAATTTTGGGTGCAAACGAAAATCCTAGAAATCCTGATTTAATAGTATTTCTAGGATTTTTATATGAACATTGTTTATAAGGTATTTTATGCATTTCTCTTCAAAGCCACTTACAGCAATAGTTTGAGCGTTCTCTAGTAATCATACAGGATTGATGTCGTTGCATAAATTCGTGCATATTCTTTAAGGGTGTAAATACACATCTTTATTACACCAACCCTATGTTAAAAGTGTAGGAATTATAAGTTTTGTTCATCATTTAGTTTTGTTCATCGCTCAAATTGAGGTGTATCAATAGCTTAAAGGTTTTATCCCTAAAAAGGTTATCCTATACAGGAGGGGTATCAAACGCTTATAATATTACGCCACAAGATAGTACGCTTAACCGACATGGTGATCAAGCATATATGGAAGACGCTATTCGTAAAGCTGGTGGAGCTACTAGTTTCGAAGCAATTATCACATATCCAAATACGGAAACGCAGATTCCTTCTCATTACAAGTACACTTACACTTTAAAAGGGAATAAAATTGTAGATGAGTTTGATAACGGCAACCCTGATGAAATAAATAAATCTCTAGGATTAACTGAAAGTAACTCAACTAACTCAAATAAGTCAACAAGTTCTAATAAGGTCAATGCTTCGAATGGCACAGAAGATATTTCTAGCGTTGATACAGATGGAAATGGACAAGTGACGATTAAAGAAGCAAAAGTAGCAGGTTATAGCATGCCAATAACTAGCGATCATTGGTTATATCCATATATGGATGATAGAGATAATGATGGTATGGTTGGGGAATAAGCACCTAGAACTCAAGGGAAATTAAATGAATGGAAATAAACGAATGACTTTACAGAAACAATCGCGCGCGATTGTGGAATAAGCCATTCGTCTTTAACTAACGCCTAGTTAAATATTCGATTTACAAAGTAAAAAAACAAATAAAACCAGGGTCTATTCTACGCATTTGATAGAATAACTCTGGTTTTCTACTGTGTTTAACAATCTGCTTCTATTAAGCAGCAGTTAACTTTAAGAGCCTTGGTAAGAATTTGCATTGATTTATAAAACAACTTATTACACAACAAGTAGTTGTTCAAAAATGTTACTAGTCTGTTCAGAGTCACGTTCCCGTAGCTCTTTCAAGACGTGTGCATACGTAGATGTTGTAATGTCGATGTTAGAGTGTCCTAGGCGTTCTGATACGTATAAAATCGAAATGCCTTTATAAAGTAAGATACTCGAGTGTGTATGCCTTAGCCCGTGGACAGTAATGAGCGGTTTAATATTTAAGCGCTTTAGAATGGAGCGAAGGGTATCATTTAGTCTGTCATTTGTGACAACGGATATATCCGAAGATGGTTCAAAGAAAACTAAGTTATGCTCATTCGCTGGATCATTTTTTACGGTAATTAAATGCTTTTTTAATGCCTTCATAGTTAGTTTAAGAGAGCTTGACCCTATCAATATAGCAGAAACGTTTAAAATTCTTTTGGAAGATTTTAATTCCAATCAATTAATAATCGCATCAATTTTTCCCTATAGAAATTTTGGAAATTTAAATGTTATAAAAGTCGAAAAAAGATTATTAGAAAATGCGAAACTTAAATTAGAAATAGTTAATGAAAGCGAAAGTATCTAAGTTAAAAAGGTAGCATTTAGATAACTTTAATATCGGTATCTCTATTTAAGTAACGTAAGTACTATAGTTCCAGAAGATGCAGAGAATCATTTAAGTGTGGAACATCAACGAAATTTAGGTGAAACAGATTTTCTAACTTCGTATAGACCAGAGAACGGAGAAGTTGATAAGGCAACAAGAAAATTTATAGAGAGGTTAGACAAAAGGGTTAATAGTCCTATAAATAAATATAGGGGTTTTACGAAAGCTAATAGTAAACCTACTGATTCTGAGATTTGGAGAACGATAGCCAATCAGAATTTTGAGCTATTTCGCTCTAAATTTAGTTATGAATTAGAAGAATACTGTAAAGAAAATGGTTTTGCTAAAGAGACAGCAAATGGTGTGCTGATTTCGGATGATATTGGTGAGGAGTATATGTCAATCTTAGCAGATGAAATAGCTAATAATAATAATATGCACGTAATAACAGATTTAAAAGACAATATTGTTAGAAATAAAGTTTTAAGAAATCCTCTAGGCAATTATAGAGAATTAGAATAGTTTAATGCAATAAAAGGTTTTATTAAGTTAAATGTTCCGAGGGGATTGAAAGAAATACCATTAGAAGAAATAATAGAGTTAAGAATATCTCCATCGTATCAAAGAAAGTTAAGTGAGTTTCAAAGAGTAATCAATGATTTAATTAACCAACCGAATTATCTAATTACAGAAAATACAAGATATGATATTTATGATCATTTAAATGAAAGTAGAAGAGGCTTGGTCGCTGAATTTACAAAATTAGGTGTTGCACTTGTAGGAACCACTCTGGGTATTAGTTGTGCATTAAATAATGAACTTCCTTTAGAAGTATTACGAGAATTTCTTGGGGATGGGGCAGTGTTAGGTAGTTGGAGTCCACTGTATATTAGACATCAAGAAAATAGAAATAGAAGTCTGGCAACTAGTTTTGTAACTGACATAAAAAATTTGCAAAGATAATATAGTCTATTTTACAAATATTTGATTATCAATTTAAACTCATACCCTAGAAGCTTGCAAATTATTATTCATATATAACCTTAGTTTAATAGATTTATTTAAGTGGGAGCATAAATTAACGTTTAGGTTTCCTTTTTTTTTGTTGTATTTGTCTATCAACGTATCTATTACAAAAGTATATTAACATATAAGTAAGTAGAAAGCGGTATGGATATCGAGGAGGATTATCGAAAATTTTGTATCAGTAAGGAAGAAGTGAATTCAGGAACGAACGATTCAAAATTATACAGAGCAAGAAAGAGTAGAGTTTGTTTTATATGTAGAGTAAGTATCGAGTTATAAGAATGAGTGAACAGAATTAATTAATGTGGAATGGTAACAGATTTGGACAACTTTTTAAAGGTGGTTAGATGGCTCTCTTAAAGCATAAGGGGCGCACAAGTTGCTTGACCTGTAGCCTATCCAATCAGCGCTTGTTTTCATTGAAGGGCCATTTAATTGAATAACACTTCTAAATTAAAAATAGGATTTTATGCTAATCTTGATGTGAGTTTGTGAAACAATGGACTTAAGCTAACGGGGCAGTTTAGTTTAATAATAGAAGTAAATTGTCGATTCTTTTATTGTGTGTTAGTCTGAAAAGACCGAACGGTAGGTACATGAAAAAAGCGGGAGAAAGTGTGCAATTTAAAGATTTTAGATTGACTATTCCAGCATAGCTATTTTTTAAAAAGGTCCGCAGTGGATTCTAAATTGACGAATGTCTTTGAATTATAAAGGTAAAATCGATTGTTTTAAAAGATTGTCTAATTTCAGTGCTATAGCTGTAAAAATAGAAAAGTTGAGCAGAGAATTTAAGGAGGTTATTGTTGTAGCCGTTGCTCATGCGTTACAATGTCCTTATTGTATAGATGTTCATTCGAAAAACGATAAGCGCCGGTACCAAGAGAGAAGTATTATCTGAAGCAGTATTGGTTGCTTCCGCGTTACTTGCTGGTAGTGCTTTTGTTCATTTAGTCAATCTGATTCAAAGTTACTGTGAATCATGAAAACAGAGTAGGCATGATAAAGGCAATATCCGAGAGGATTGTATAATAATATCGTTACGCTCTTAACGATGAAGGAGTGTAGAAATGACAAAAAAACAAGAAATTATCTCGATTGTTAGAGATGTTATTCATTCAAAAGGGTATCAGGCTACTTCAATAAGTGATGTTCTTCATGCTGCTAAAATTGGAAAGGGACAATTTTATCATTATTTCTCTTCGAAACATGATCTTGGACTAGCTGTTGTTGAAGATCTAGTCCAAGAATTGGATAACAAGCTAATTTTGGATATTCTTCAAACATCAGAAGAACCAGTATCAAAATTAAACAATATGCTTGATTGGTTTATGACATCACATACTGAAATGGAAAGAAAACTAGGTTGTCCCATTGGTAACTTAGCCATTGAAATGAGCGAACATGATGAAGAGTTTCGTGTCAGAATTGCAGGTTTTTTTGATCGCTGGTTTGAATCCGTAGAAGAAGTTTTAAACGAAATGAAAAAAAATAATCAGCTAGAGATAACAATCGACACAAAAAAAAGCGCTCAAACAATGATGGCGATGATTCAAGGCGGTATTTTGTTAATGAAAAACCAACAAAATAATGTCCTGTTAAATAATGTATTTGACTGTATTCGTAAGCAGTTTAACCTTATTTAGTTGAGTATCATTTTTTTCTAGACTTGAATGTCTAATTTATTATTTAACTACCAAAAAACGACCTTCTCATAAAAAGAAGGTCGTTTTTTATTAATAAAATCAATACGTTTTCACATTTAGCAATTCGACATTGTAATACTTCAAGTGAATTAGGCTCAACACCATATATTACTATCATTGAGATGAAACTACGTTCAATTATTTAATAAGTTAGATAGAGACAGAGACCGAATTAAGACTAAGCGTTCCATTTCTCAACGGTCTCTTTTGTAATATAAGCATCGCTTGAAAGAATGCAATATCCGTATCCGGGGCATCATCATTATGCATAAATGACAACCTCTAATCCTCGCTCTTTATCTTTCGTATATAAAATTCACCAAAAATATTTGATTACATACGTGTAAATACTTTCTAATCCCGTATTTTCGAAGTTGCAATACACAATCATTTGATTCTGGATTAAAAGTCTTATGTGGATTTGTAACAACAGTTTTACCAACTTCAAAATATGGTTTTAAGGATTTGTAAAAGTCAGCTCCAAAGGAATAATCGACTTGTGGATCAGATTTCACCTTTTCGTAATTCCTGTTATATCTTTTTAATTAGGCAAAAATACTTGTCTCTTACTATCATCATTACCTACTACTGAAAAGATGGAAAATACTTGTGTACTGTAAAACCAATATAACCAACACCGATAATTGTTTATGTTTTCGGGAGTTTCAGTTCAATGAGTAAAACCGATATATTAAATTAAAACACAACTTTAGAACTACTTGAGTCGATTCTCTTGTCGTTTTTCTGTTTGTGATGTTAATATTATGACTGTACCTACCATTCGGTACAGTTTTTAATGGAGGATATTCATTAGAGATAAAAAATGATTCGGATATCTAAATAGAGCGAAGGATGGTAGTTAATACATCGAAAGTAGAGAATAATTATTACTTTAGATTATTAAACAAATAGAAAAAATATTAAATAAGTATTTTCAAAATATACGATTCAGCATAGGAGAAATAAAAAATGAACATTAATCCACAAACAACAGGTATTTTATTGACAGATCCACAAAATGAATTCTTACATCCAACGGGAGCTGGATATCCGTTAACAAAAGATATTCTTGCTGAAAATGATACAATTCACAACATTGAATTACTATTAAAAGCAGCGAAAGAAAAAGACTATCAAGTATTTGTTTCGCCCCATTATTACTATCCACATGACAAAAATTGGAGCATTAAAGGTGCTGGGGAAACAATGATGCAAGAAAACAAAATGTTTAATAGTAAAGGTCCACAAGAACCTATTGAATCTGCATCTGGAGCTGATTTTTACAAATCATTTAAACCATATCTTGAAGATGGTAAGACAATAATTACCAGTCCTCATAAAATTTTTGGACCAGAATCGAATGATTTAGTATTACAACTTCGTAAACGTGGAATTAATACAGTTATAGTTGGAGGAATGAATGCAAATCTATGTGTGGACTCACATATGCGCGAATTAGTTGAGCAAGGTTTTGAAGTGTATATCGTAAGTGATGCAACAGCTGCACCTGGTAAAGATGCATATAATGCAGGTTTGGTTAACTTTGGATACATTTCAAGTGGTGTTTGGACAACTAAAGAAACCATTGAGAAATTGAACGCTTAATTGGAATACTTAATGCTGATATGTGAAAAACATCCTTTTAGAGAGGTAGCTTCATTTAAAGCGAGTTCCAATTATCGAATTACTAAGTAATTGAAAAAAATTATTGATTGGGGATTTATATCATGAGTAAAAACTATAAGTTTTATGTAAATGGAGAATGGAAAGAAAGTGAATCAGGAGAAACTATTGATATTTTCTCTCCGTATATGAGTCAAGAAGTGGGACGAGTTCAAGCTATTTCTCGTCAAGAAGTAGATGAAGCAATCGACGTTGCAAAAATAGCACAAAAGGAATGGGCAAATTTAACAGTAAGAAATCGTGGTGAATACTTATATAGATGGATTGATGAATTACTTGCAATGAAACTGGATATCGCCAAAACCATTATGGAGGAAGTAGGAAAACCTTATTCTGATGCAGTAAAAGAAGTGGAACGAACGGTTGATTTTATTCGCTACACAATAGAAGAGGCAACACATATGCAAGGAGAAAGCATGTTGGGAGAAAGTTTCCCAGGAGGAAATCGTTCGAAAATTGCAATCAGTCATCGAGTTCCAATTGGGATTGTACTGGCCATATCTCCATTTAACTATCCAGTGAATTTATCTGTTGCTAAAATTGCTCCTGCTTTGATAAGTGGCAATGCAGTTATTTTCAAACCAGCTACTCAAGGTGCTATTAGTGGTGTGAAAATGGTTGAAGCGCTTCATAGAGCAGGCTTACCAAAAGGCGTTCTTAACCTTGTAACGGGGCGTGGTTCAGTTATTGGTGATTATCTAATTGAACACCCAGGAATTAATATGATTTCTTTTACAGGTGGAACAAATACAGGGATGCATATTTCGAAAAGGGCAGGTATGGTACCACTCGTGATGGAACTTGGTGGGAAAGATCCAGCTATCGTTCTTGAAGATGCTGACATGAAATTGACTTCGAAGCAGATTACTTCAGGGGCATATTCATACTCTGGTCAACGTTGTACAGCGATTAAACGTGTTCTTGTCAAAGAAAGTGTTGCTGATGAATTAGTCACTTTATTGAAACAAGAAATCGAAGCATTAACTGTAGGCTCACCAGTAGAGAATAATCAAATTGTTCCATTAATCGATGATAATTCTGCTGAGTATGTACAGGGGCTAATTGATGATGCACTAGAAAAAGGAGCAACATTAGTAATTGGTAATAAACGCGAAGGTAACCTTATTTACCCAACATTATTGGATAATGTTACATCTGAAATGAAAATTGCATGGGAAGAACCATTTGGTCCAGTATTACCTATCATCCGTGTTCAATCAGATGATGAAGCAATCAGTGTAGCTAATGAATCAGAATTTGGTTTACAAGCAAGTATTTTCACAAAAAATGTAGATAAAGCATTCTCGATAGCAGCACGAATAGAAGCTGGTTCTGTACAAATCAATGGCAGACCGGAGCGGGGACCAGACCACTTCCCATTTATCGGTACTAAAGGTTCTGGTATGGGCGCTCAAGGAATTCGCCGTAGTATAGAATCAATGACTCGTGAAAAAATAACTGTTCTAAATATTAATGAATAAAATTTCATTTACACACAGATTTAGGCTCACAATATACAAACGAAGTTATTGGCGAACGCTCATATTGCAACTCTAGAAGTTTCATTTTCACACACGCATAGCATGTGGTTTTAAAAAAATACTTTGGGATAATTAATATATAAGGGAAATTTAATTATAAACAAACATCAGGAGGGAACTTCATGAAAAAGTATGATGCAATTATTATAGGTTTCGGTAAAGGCGGAAAAACATTAGCCGTTGAATTAGCTAACAGAGATTGGAAAGTAGCAGTGGTTGAACGATCAAGCAGCATGTACGGTGGTACTTGTATCAATATTGGCTGTATACCAACAAAAGCATTAGTTCATCAAGCAAATAGTAACGTGACAAACGAACTTGCGAATTTTGAAGCGAAAGAACAATTTTATCAAAATGCTATTAATAAGAAAGATGCAACCATTTCATTCCTTCGTCAAAAAAATTATGACAACCTTAATAACTTAGAAAATATAACAATATATACTGGTGAAGCATCTTTCCTTACAAAAAATGATGTGAAAGTTGTGATGGATACAGAAACTATTACACTAACTGCGGACAAAATATTTATCAATACTGGTGCCGAAAACATTACTCCACCTATTAAAGGAATACAAGATAGTAAACATATTTATACAAGCACATCTATTATGGAGCTTAAACAACTTCCAAAACGATTAGCTATTATTGGTGGTGGTTACATCGGGTTAGAATTTGCTTCTATGTATTGTGAATTCGGCTCACAAGTCACTATTTTAGAAGGCGCAAATCAATTTATCGCTCGAGAAGATCGTGAAATTGCCAATTCCGTTAAAGAAACATTAGAGAAAAAAGGCATCACGATTAACCTAAGTGCAAATGTACAAGAAATTAAAGACGGTGAAAAGGAAGCAATCATTTTGTATGAAATGAACGGCGATGTTCTTGAATTACCAGTAGATGGTATCTTACTTGCTACCGGAAGAAAGCCGAATACGGAAGGATTACATTTAGAAAATGCAGGTGTGGAATTAGATGAAAGAGGCGCAATTAAGGTAGACGCTAAACTGCATACAAGTGTACCTCATATTTGGGCAATCGGTGATGTAAAAGGTGGATTACAATTCACCTATATTTCCTTAGATGATTATCGCATTATTAAAGATGAGTTATTTGGAAAAAATCAACGAACAGTTCAAGATCGACAAGGTATTCCTTATAGTGTCTTCATTACTCCACCATTATCAAGAACTGGATTAAGTGAAGAAGAAGCTATCGCTAAAGGATTCAACATTAAAGTAGCAAAATTACCAGTAGCTGCTGTACCAAAAGCACGTTTAATGAATAAAACAGAAGGATTAATGAAAGCTGTTGTAGATGCAGATACAAATCAAATTCTCGGATGTACTTTATTCAGTCCAGATTCTGCTGAAATGATTAATATCGTTGACTTTGCAATGAAATCAGGACAAGATTATACTTTCCTAAGAGATCACATCTTTACACATCCAACAATGAGCGAAGCTTTAAATGATTTGTTCTCTCAAATAAAGTAACACAGCAGGGAGCCGAATCGTTGAATCCACGGTTCGGCGATCATCATAAATGGAAATAAATCAAAGTCTTGTACAACTAAGTTATCCTGTAGCCTTTTAAAAAAAATAATTTATTATAAAGTTTGATTAAAATCATCTCACCTCTATAGATTTCTTAGAGGTGAGATGATTTTTTTATTGGCTATTTATGTTCATATCACTATAAGGATTGTAAAGAAATGGGGCAGATAGTTTAATAAGCTGGTTGTAGAAAATTCAAGAAAGACAAATCGTTTATACGATAAGAATTTTAAATATTTTTGGAATGGCAACAGATTTGGACAACTTTTTTAAGGTGGTTAGATGGCTCTCTTAAAGCATAAGGGGCGCACAAGTTGCTTGACATGGAGCCTCTATGGGCATGATTCGTTGCTCCAAGAAGCCAGCTAAATAGGGCTTGCTTCGTCAAACGAGGCTATCATGCCCACCTCTCCATATCAAGCTCTTCTTCGTTGCAATGATTGCCCCTTACCCCCTATTAAATTTGTACGAATAAATGTAGCCTATCCATTATTATCTATGTCCTTAGCGACTACTTTATTTGCCGGATGTTCAGCAAATAGTTCAGAGGATACAACAACATCTATTAGCAATTCAGCTCAATCAAGTGAATCAACACACCCTGTAGAAACAGGTCCAAAAGGTGAACTACCTGGTGGTTCTGGAGGAGGTGGCTTTGGGGGAGGAAGCATTGATACTTCAAACATAAAAATAAAGTATATAGATGTAGCCTATGACAGCCAATCGGATACACAAAAGTTGGATATTTATTTACCAAATGAAGGAGAGGCTCCTTTCCCAGTTATTATAGCGTTACATGGTGGTGGATTTATGCTAGGGAATAAAACAGGCGGTGATCTTACTTCGACGATAAAAGGTGTTGAACACGGGTATGCTGTTGTATCTGTGGATTACAGACTATCGGGTGAAGCTGTTTTCCCTGCAGCCATCAGTGATGTAAAAGCAGCAATTCGATATATTAAAGCGAATGCAGAGAAATATAACTTAGATCCAGATAAAATCGCTGTTTGGGGCGATAGCGCTGGAGGAAACTTAGCCGCTTTAGCAGGTACAAGTGGCGATGTTGATAACGACTTTTTAAATGGAGATAACACTGAAAACCTTGACTATACTTCCGAAGTACAAGCCGTTGTAGACTGGTTCGGTCCGCTTGAATTTACAAAAATGGATGAGCAATTTGAAGCGTCTGGAATAACGCCTATGATGGGAACAACAAATTCAGATAGTTCAGCAGAAAGTAAATACATTGGTGGAAATGTTGCAGAAAATGAAGAGTTAGCACAAAAAGCAAATCCTGCAAATTATATTTCTGAAAATGATCCTTACTTCTTTATTGAACATGGTACTGAGGATGCAAATGTCCCAACTCAACAATCTATTGATTTTGCAGAAAAACTACAGAAAGTAATAGGGGAGAATAAGGTAACGTTAACCCTGCTAGAGGGAGCAAAGCACGGTGGAGAACAGTTTGATACTGATGATAACCTAAAAAAAGTCTTTAACTTCTTTGATGGTGTTTTGAAATAATGAAAATATGAATGGATATTTAAACCTTCATGTAAGTAAACCTTGAAATATACTATATCGTTTTAAAGTGCGAAGTATTCGACTATGTATTAGTCGAATACTTCGTTATCTTCATTTAGCACTGTTTTTTTCCCTTTTTAGTTTTTCTATCTAATTTAGGGTAACGTATTCTATGTTAATATACGAATATTAACCGATGTACTGAATTAACGTAGGTTTTGTACAGTGTAAATTATATATACGTCAAATATGACGAACTGTAATCCAGAATAATGAAGAGAGGCGAATAAGATTGTGGCCCTCTCTTTTTTTAATTTGCACTTATTTCGTTAATCCATTGGAACAATTCTTCTAAATCATAATTACCTTCATGCCCTATATTCCAAGGAATTGCAAAATCAACGTTATACTGATTGTTTGCTAGTTTTGTAGCAAGCATTACTGGAATTGCCAATGAAGTGTCCCTATCGATAGAACCGTGACGAATTCGCCAATGCTGAGAAATTGTTGTTCCTTTAGCTTCTATATAGTTCATGGGATTCATCATCTTTATAGGTAATGCTTCTGCTAGAGACCCTTCAACGGTGCTATTATTTTTACTAAAGTTTGTAAAATGTTGATTGTCGATTGTCTCCGTTCCAAATAAATTATTTTCAAAGCTTTTTGCATCTAATGAGTCAAATGCTGGAGGGGTTTTCATTCTAGTTGCATAGTTGACAAATTTATTTAAATCTATGTCTGTAATTTTTTTATCTTTAATTGTAATCCAAGTTAAAGAAGAAAGATCCTCGCCTTTATCGAAGGCTCTTTGAGCTGAGGAGAGTAAAAGATATTTAATGTATTCTTTAAATGTACCGTTGCCATTTACATCGAGAAGTAATGCTGTATATTCCTTTAAAATTTCTGAATGAATATTTTGTGGAACTTTAAGTTCAAGACTATTAAGGTAACTAGGAAACATAGTCTTTAATTCTTGAGAAATTTTTATTTGATCCTCTGTTAATGTGCCATTCTCTCTCCATTTATAAGAATTTACGCCATTAAACAACCATTCATAAGCAATATCTGCATTATCCAAATTGGTGATTGGACAATAGCTAGAAACGGCAAAAATGTCATCATATTCATTTGCAGCTCCAAGGTTACTTAAATAAGGCTCGTAATCTTTATTATTACCAGTTGCACCAAGTAAGGCAGTTAGTGCACCACCTGCGCTTGTTCCATTAGCAATAATTTTTTCTGCATTACCAGGCATTATTTCGTCGTTATGACGGAGGTAGCGAACGGCTGCTTTCAAATCTACTATAGCAGCAGGGGCCTTTCCAGTATTTATGCCCTCTCCATTTTTTGTTGTACGCCCTCTTGCACCAGGGGCAGCTACGACATACCCTTGAGCGAGCGCTAAGTAAACAGACTCATTCTCTATAGTGGCAGGTTTCGCAGGATTATACCCACCAATTTGATTTGGAAAGAAAATTGGTGCTGTCTGAATGGAGTAGTTAGCGATATTTTTCCCTTCATAATAGGCTTCAGGTACATAAAAATTCATAATTTGGTAATCAACATCGACAGGGTTCGAAACATACACAATATTTTCATAGGCACGGTATTTAACAACATGATCCCCTTTTGATAGTGTTTGTAACGTGTAATTATTTTCATTAAATTGAAGGCTATACACTTCTTCTTGCTCCTTTTGATTATCCAATTTTGCCGTTTCTGCATGGCTGTTCATTGAAAAAATAACTAAAGTAGTAACAGCAGTTATACCCATAATAATATTTTTTGCTCTATTCTTCCAAATTCTTTTCATTTATTGCCCTCCTTAAGTATGTTAGTTATTAAAACTTTCTAGTAAATAAAGAGAAATCAATGTTTAAATCAACTCCTTAAAAAAATATTTTAATAATTATTGAAGTTCAATATAGTAGAGTGAAATAGTTGAACAATATTGAACTTCTATAAGTGATTATATAATTTTCTGTAAATTCAGTCAATAATTAATTTGGTTAATAATTCCAACTTTTTTTAGAAAATAAGCTGGAGTGGATAGAGAAGATTTGCTCAAAAATTTGTATGACAAAAAGACATTAAGATTTGAACTTCTTAATGTCTCTTATCGATACGCTGAAATGGTATGAATTTACTTCTTACCATCTCTTTTAAATAATGATTTTCCACCAAATGAAAGCAGCGCAGTATTAAACCAAAAAATAAGAAAAAATCCTAAGAAGCTAACGCTACCGAAAATAATGGGAACAATAAATTGTACAGCTTTATTTACGGTTAAACGAATACCTAATACTTCACCACTTTGTCCTACTGGAGAATGATTGTATGCCATAACAATAGATAATGGTTGGCAACAGCCAAGTCCTAAACCTAAGACGAATACAGTTATGGCGAGTAAAGGCGCAGTTTTCATAAATGGAATAAAGAAATATGCGACAGCACCAATTATTAAACACGCACCCATAATTTGTTCGGCTGTGTACTTTCTCTGTAGTTTTGCCATCATAAGTCTAGAAATGATAAAGGCTACAGCGTTCATGCTGACTAAAAATCCAATAGTAGATGCAGAGAAACCAAGTGATTCTGTGTAAATTGGGAAGTAAAATTCGAATAACCCTACACCTGTTAAAATAACCCCACTTGTTAAGAAAACTTTTTGTAATTTAGAATCCAATAGCAAACTTTTAAAACTTTTTGATTCGTTTCGATCCTTTAGTTGAATGATATCAGGATAATCCTTCATGAACAGAAAATAAAGGACTGGCATCATCGCACATATGCCCAACAATAAATAAGCTGTTTCATAACTAATACATTCAATTGTGAACCCCGCTACTATAGGTCCGATAAAATTTGCTATCGAAACAGATAATGTATAGGCACTATAATTTTTTGTACGATCAGTATCTGAACTAATACTGCCAATTAAATTTTGAAAGCTCACTATTGTTATAATTTGGAATAACCCGAAAGATAATTGTACGCCTATTAAACTATATAGGTTTCCAGGGGAAAAATAAGGGATCATTAAGGATACACCTGTCCCAAACATACCTGTAACTAATAGAAATTTAAGTTGAATTCTATCAACTAAACGCCCAACTAAAGAGGCGATTAGCATTGGAAAAAGTGACCCTGTAGCAATAATAATGCCTAATAATGTAGCGTTCGCATTTAAATGTAAAGCATAAAGTGTTACTAAAATCGTATTTCCTTTTAAACTAATTTGATAAAGAAGTGATAAAAAAACAATAATATGTAAATACATTCTTTCACCTACATTAACAATTTTGTTGAACAATATTATGGTATGGTTTTTACCTGTTAGTGTCAATGTCATGTGAATAATTTAGATTGCTAACGTTGTGTGTTTCTTCTAAAAGCTTGCTTCCATAGTTAAAAGTCTTGTTTTAATAATTATCTAAACTTCAAATGAAAATTTAATTATAAAGTGTTAATAAAGGATAATTTGAAATATTTTTCAAATATATTGTTGACTTATTAGAAAATTGTGAAATATAATTGTTTTATAAAATTGTTCAACAATAAGGTGGGAGGGTTTTTATGGGAGGAAAATTTAAAGAAGTAATCGATGATATTACACACATTGCACACGTTGAATTGCTAACGCCGAAGCTTGAAGAAAGTGTTCTATTTTTTTATGAAAGTTTAGGGCTAGAAATTGTTAAAAAAACAGAAAATAAAGCGTATTTACGTTGTTGGGGAGACTATGAACAATACTCTATTATTCTCAAACAATCTGATGAGCCGGGGGTAGGACATACTGCTTTTCGTGTGAAGAGTCCGCAAGCATTGGAACGCCGTGTCAAAGCGATTGAAGATGCTGGCATTAGAGGAACATGGATTGATGGGGATTTTGGTCACGGAAAAGCTTATCAATATGTAGGATTAGACGGTCATTTAATGGAGTTGTATTTTGAAACAGAAAAGTATGTAGCACCAGAGAATTTACGTCCAACTTTAAAAAATCAGCCACAAAAATTTACCGGTCGTGGTGCGGCTGTAAAAAATTTAGATCATATTAATTTTTTATCATCCAACCCAGAATTAGATGGGGATTTTGCTGAAAATGTATTAGGAATGCGTCTAACAGAACAAATTCGTTTAAATGATGGTACACGAGCGGGTGTTTGGTACCGTTCAAATAACAAATCTTATGAACTTGTTTATACGAAAGATGCTACTGGATCTACAGGTAGATTCCATCATTTAGCGCTATCAGTTGAAACAAATGAAAGTATTTGGCGCGCGGCGAACTTATTTGTAGATCAAAATGTATTTATCGAATTTGCACCAAGTAAGCATGCGATTAATCAAACATATTTTGTCTATGTCTATGAGCCTGGTGGTAATCGAATTGAGATTTGTTCAGGTGGGTATTTAGTACTTGATCCGGATTTCGAACCGATTACTTGGACAGAAGAAGAACGTAAAAGAGGTCAAGCTTGGGGAAACAAAACCATTGAGAGCTTCCATACGTATGGCACACCAATTGCAAAAGTAACAGCAGAATAAACATTCAACAATTATATAGGAGGAATTAACATGATTGATTCAAACACAAATGTATTAGTAGTAAGTGCACATGCAGCAGATTTCGTCTGGCGTGGAGGTGGTGCCATTGCGAAATATGTTAAACATGGTGCAAATGTTCATTTAGTAATATTAAGTTACGGTGCTAGAGGAGAGTCAAATGATTTATGGAATATTGACGGTCAAACGCTAGAAAACGTTAAGTTACACCGCCAATCAGAAATTGACGCAGCCACAAAATGCTTGGGCGTAAAGAATGTGGAAATTTGGGACTATGAAGACTATCATATGGAATTTAATGGGGAACGAATGAAACAATTAGTAAGCAAAATTCGTGAGGTTAAGCCAGACATTATCATTACACATGGTCCACGAGATGCATTTAATCCAGACCATGAAGCTGTTTCAAAGTTTGTTTTTGATGCAGCTGTACTATCAACGTCCAATGGTGTTCGTCTTGAAGGCACAGCAACTGTAAAACAGGCCAAGATTTTTGGATTTGAGCCACATCAATCAGAAATTTCTGAGTTCAAGCCGGATGTTATTTTAGATATATCCGAAGTGTATGAGCAAAAGAAAGCGGCGATGGAATGCTTTAAAGCGCAGCAACATTTAATCAATTATTATGGCTATAAAGCAGAGCTTCGTGGAAACCATGCTCGTCGTTGTTCTGGAAATAACTCGTATAAACAAGCAGAGGCATTTAGTAGATTCTTCCCTTATGTAGGGGGCGAGTTTGTTTAATGGAAAAGTACGTAATTAAAAACTTTGCTCGACCTAGTGAAGCATTAATAAATGATTATCGTCAACTCGATGTATCAACGATATATGAGGCTCAAGGTAGACAAAATATAATGGACGCAGGTTTAAAACCAATTTTACCGAATTCAATGATCGTTGGTCCAGCTGTAACAGTTACTTGCCAAGCCGGCGATAATCTAATGATCCATGCCGCTATCGAAGTATGTAAACCTGGTGATATTGTTGTCATTACTACACAAGGTACTTGTATTGCAGGAATGATTGGTGAATTAATCGTTAGTGCATTAATTAAAAAGGGTGTGCAAGGGGTCATTATTGATTCGGGTATTCGCGATGTTCGTCAAATTCGAGACTTAGGATTCCCTATTTGGACAAGGGAAGTTTTATCTCAAGGGACTAATAAAGTAAAAGGCGGGTGGGTTAATGCACCAACAACTTGTGGTGGTATCTCTGTAGACGCTGGAGATTTAATTGTTGCTGATGATGACGGCGTTGTAGTTGTTAAACGAGAAGATTTACAATCGACGTTGGCATATTCTAAAGCACGACTTCAAAAAGAAGAAGGAACAAAAGCAAAAATTGAAAGTGGCCAAATTAGCTTAGATTTCTATAATTTACGTCCAGTTTTAGAGCAGGAAGGTGTCGTGTATTTCGATGATGAAGAAACATTTCTTAAGGCAAAGAAGTAAAGGAGAATTTGTATGATCAAACGAGAAGTAATTCATATTCAAGGGTCTGAGCATGAAAATCCAATACCTACAGCTGTAAAGGTTGGCAATATGGTATATACTTCAGCGATTATCGGATCGGATCCTATAACAGGCGAAATACCTGAAGATGTAGATCAAGAAATTTTTAATTTGTTCTATTATATAGAAGAAATTATGAAGGCAGCGGGTGGTTCAACCGATAATATTGCTCATCTAAGTGTAAATATGGTAGACCGTAAGTATAAGGGAAATGTCAATAAAGAATGGCTAAAAATGTTCCCAAATCCTGAAAATCGACCAGCAAGACATACAACGGAGAAAAGCTTAAAAAAGGGGTTACGTGTGCAGGTTGAAATGACGGCGGTACTATAATAGCTGTTATTGTATGGATCACGATTGACGATTTATTTGAAGGAATTTAACCAAATAAAAGGGGTGGCTTTATGAGAAAGTGGTTATTATTGTTAACGCTTACATCACTAGCAGTTATTTTAGTTGCATGTGGTGAGGATACTACAAAAGGGAATGGCTCAACAGATAACGGGACAACAGGAGATAACGCAGAAGCTGCAAAATCATATACATTCAAATTAGGACATGAAGCAGCAGAATCGCATATTAAGTTTAAGGTAGCGGAAAAATTTGCAGAGGAATTAGAAAAAGCTTCTGATGGCCGTATGAAAGTTGACCTCTACCCAAGTAACCAGCTTGGTAAAGAAGCAGATATGGCTCAACAAGTACAATCAGGTACTTTGGAGTTTGCGATTTTAAGTAACGGTACAATGAGTAGTATTTCAGAGTCGTTAAATGGATGGTTTATGCCATACTTATTTGAAGATATAAAAGCGGCTGAAAAAGCAGTAGATTCGGCTGAAGCGAAACAAATGATGACGGATTTAGAGCAGAAAAATATGATTGGTTATGGCGTATTCTTTGCTGGTCAACGTCATATTTTCGCTAAAAAAGAGATTAATAGTGTTGAAGATTTAAAAGGTTTAAAAATTCGAATTCCAGGAAGCCCAGTTTTTGAATCATATTATAAAGCAATTAATGCAAGTCCCGCATCTATGCCATTACCAGAAGTTTATACATCTCTATCAACAGGGGTAATAGATGCAGTTGATACAGATTTAGATGCAGCCTTATCGCAGAAGTTTTATGAGGCAGTTGAAAACTTAACATTAACTGGTCATATCATTTTCCCCGAAGTTGTCATTGCAAGTAAAACACTAATTGATGGCTTAAATGAAGAAGATCAAAAGCTTATAGCTGATACGTGGAATGAAGTGATTAAATGGGGTATTGCAGAAAGTATAAGTAAAAATGAAAATTTATTAAATGAGTTAAAAGATTTAGGTGTTAAAGTTACTGAATTATCTAATTACTCAGAGTTTAAAGAAGCTAGTCAAAAAGTCTATGATCAATACTCTTCAAATGAAGTAATTAAAGCATTTATTGAAGCAAATCAATAATAACTTTATGAATCAAATTTTTTAACAAAGATTAGACATTATATGAAGGCGATAGGAATTGTCACACCTATCGCCTAAATTTTTAAAATTATCAAGTATTTGGGGAAGGAGAAATCTCATGAAAGTATTAAATATACTGAGTGATGCGCTTTTCAAACTAGAAAAACTAATAGCAATCTTGTTGATGAGTGTGATCTTAGTGAGTATCGTGTTGGGGGTTGTGTTCCGTTATTTCATAAATAGTCCATTAACTTGGACAGATGAATTAGCAATTTATATGCTTATTTGGCTTACGTTTGTCGGTGGGAGTATGAGTGTGAAGAATGGAAAAGCAGCTTCATTAGATTTAGTATTTGAAAAAGTAAATGTACTATGGCAGCGTATTTTTTTAATTGTTGGTTATACATTTGTTACTGTGTTTTCAACAATTGTTACATATATGGCTGTTAAGTGGATTTCTAATCCTGCAGTATTAACACAAATTTCACCTGGATTAAAAATATCAATGTTTTTACCGTATTTATCAATACCATTTGGTTTATTTTGTTTAACAATCCATGCAGTAAATCATCTAGTACAGTCTTTTAAATTTGAGGGTACTAAAGTGCATGTTGAGGGAGGCGAATAAAATGATACTTACGCTTCTAATGTTCATAGTTTTACTTTTAATTCGTGTTCCGATAGCGTTAATTTTAGGAATCATAAGCCTTATTTATATTTTCACTACAAAACAATACCTTTTATCAAATAATATTTCCCAGCAATTATTTTCCGGTGTTCAGAGCTTTAGTTTATTAGCAATACCTTTGTTTATGCTTGCCGGGGAATTAATGAATGCATCAGGTATTACAGTGCGTCTTATCGATTTTGCAAAAAAGGCTGTTGGGCATTTCCGAGGGGGGTTAGCATATGTAAATGTAATCGCTAACATGTTTTTAGCCTCCATTATCGGTTCTGCAACAGCCCAAACAGCAATGATGAGTAAGATTATGATTCCTGAAATGGAACGTGCAGGATATAAGCGTGAGTTCGCAGCAGCAACTACAGCTTCAGCAGCACTTTTAGGGCCAATTATTCCACCTAGTATGTTATTCATTATTTATGCGGTAGGTGCAAGTGTATCTGTAAATGATATGTTTATGGCAGGTATAATTCCAGGGATTTTATTAGCTGGTTCATTTATTGTCCTTATAATGATTTTAGGTATGAAGGCAAACTATCCAAGTTCAGAAAAAGCACCACTTAAAGAAGTGGGATACGCATTTTTAAAAATTATACCTGCACTTCTTGTCCCATTAACAATCATTGTTGGTACAGTAGGCGGTATATTTACAGCTACTGAATCAGCTGGAGTAGCTTGTTTTGTGGCTATTGTAGTGGGTCTATTTTTCTATCGAGAATTAAATTTTAAAGAGTTTCCTAAAATTCTTGTAAATGCAACGATTTCAACTGCAGTAGTTACTTTATTAATGTCAATGGCGACTTTGTTTGGATGGATTTTAGCTTTTGAACGGATTCCACAAACTTTAGTAGAAGTAATGGGTGGCATTTCGTCTAATCCATTTGTGTTCTTATTACTAGCCAATGTATTCTTATTAGTCACAGGTGTTTTTTTAGATGAATTAGCGGTAATGATTATATTAATTCCAATCTTTATGCCATTAGTCCATAGTTTTGGTATAGATCCAGTTCAATTCGGCGTAATGATTTGCTTAAATGCTACAATCGGATTATTAACGCCACCAGTAGGTGCAGGCTTATTTATAGCCTCAAGTGTTGGAGAAGTAAAAATGGAGAAACTAATTAGAGCGATTTTTCCATTTATATTAGTTTCAATCTTAGTATTAATATTAGTGACATACATTCCTTCATTGACTACTTGGTTACCCAATTTTTTAGATAGGTAGCATGTTTGAGATGTCCTTCTTTAAATAGAAGGGCATTTTCGTAAATTTTCAAATTTCATAAGTGTATTGTTTTACAATATTGTTGTATATTAAATTAAAATACTTAATTGGTAAGGGGGCATTTATTTGAAACGACCTACAGAAATAGCCTATGAGTTTATAAAAGTCAGAATATTAGAGGGTACATATCATCCTTCACAAAAATTAATTGAAAATGATTTAGCACTTGAAATAGGTGTTAGTCGCAATACAGTAAAAAAAGCATTGTTAAAACTTGAACAAGAAAATTTAGTGATGCTTGAGAAAAACAAAGGGGCAACGATTAAATCGTTTAATCTGCGTGAGATTGTGAACTATTTAAAAATACGTGAAGTTTTAGAAGGGCTAATAGGTTCAAGTGCTGCAAGTAACATTAAAGATGAAGATATTGAACAATTAGAGCAAATACTAGAAAATATGAAAGATTATTTAAGGAAAAATAATTTTGATGGTTATTCAGAATGTAACCTACAATTCCATGAAATTATTTATAATGCTTCAGAAAACGAGCAAGCGGTGGATATTGTGAAAATTATTAAGCAACAGCTAAAACGACTTCAAATTAAAACCATTTTAGTTCCAGGACGTAATAATGATTCTTTAATGGAGCATGCCAATATTTTGGAGGCTTTACGAGAAAGAAACCCTGAAAAAATAGAGAAGCAATTGAAAGAACACGTAGCAAATGTCCGAAGTACAATCGAAAATAATTATTCGTTTTTAATGTAATAAATTTGTTTAATACGTCATGATAAATACTTTGTATTTAAATTAGAGAGTAAATATCATGTTTGGACTATATAAAGGATAATAAAAGACAAAAGGGATCAAAAGTTAACTTATTGATCCCTTTTGCCGACACACTTGCAGGTCTTTTCCATAAAGTCTTGTTTTTTGCATATAGGTAATCTCTGTCAAGTAAGGACAACTAATTATTCTTTGGATAATGATTACAGAATAACGTGTTGTCTGAAAACCATTCTATCCTAATTTCATACAGTAGGAAGAGTTTTAAATACCAGTAACATACATACTATAAATTTCTTTATCAGTATATTTTTCCAATAATTCAACTTTCAATCCTGAATTCTGTGAAATATGTAAGGCGCATTTCCGTACATTTTCAATCATCATAGGCAATTTTTCATCAGTTATTCTCATTTTAGGTGCAGAACAACTAATACCAGCGATAACTTCACCTTTGTTATTGAAAATTGGTGCAGCAATACATTGTAGACCAATTTCAATTTCTTCATCATCAATACAATAGAGTTGTTTACGAATCTGTTTTAACTCCTGTTTAATTTCATCTTTATTAACTTTTGTATTCTCGGTGAATTTTTTTAAATCATTTGTTGTTAGAATTTTTTCGATTTCTAGATCATCCAAATATGCCAAAATAGATTTCCCAACGCCTGTGCAATACATAGGTGCAATTTTACCAACCTGTGAAGAAATTTGAATAGCATGTGGCACTTCAACTTTTTCTACATATATTGCTTCACCGTGTTCATAAATGGCTAAATGGACAGTCTCGTTTAGTATATCAACTAATTTTTGAATGTGTTGTTGAGCAATTTCACGTATATCTAACTGTTTACTTACAACATTTCCGAGTTCAAATAATTTCATTCCTAGGGCATATTTTGAGTTTTCTAGGTTTTGCTTTAAATAATTTCGGAATTCTAATGTTTTAATAATACCGTGTACTGTACTTTTTGAAATCTTTAAACTGTCACTTATTTCTTTGACGCTTAATTCATTTCCTGATTTTAAAAATAACTCTAAAACATCTGCTGCTCTTTCGATGGATTGAATTGTATTTTCCGTGCATGTTCAGAGATGCTTCTAAAAACTGTAGCAATCTATTCACGTGAAGATAGTGGTGCATTTCATCGCTATAAAGCAGATGAGGCATACTTAGTAGGGGATAGTAAAAAGCCAATTGAAGCATATTTAGATATAGAAGATATTATTCGTATTGCAAAAGAGGCGCAAGTTGACGCAATTCACCCAGGTTATGGCTTCCTTTCTGAAAATGTAGACTTTGCACGACGGTGTGAGGAAGAAGGAATCGTTTTTATTGGACCAACATCGAGGCATTTAGATATGTTTGGCGATAAAGTAAAGGCTCGTAAGCAAGCAATTGCAGCCGATATCCCTGTTATTCCAGGTACAGAAGGGCCTGTCAATTCGCTAGATGAGGTCTTAAATTTTGGAGACCAATACGGATACCCACTAATGATTAAAGCATCACTAGGCGGTGGCGGCCGTGGAATGCGTATGGTAGAAAAGAAGGAAGAAGTGAAATCTGCGTATGAACGTGCAAAATCTGAAGCAAAAGCAGCATTTGGTTCAGATGAAGTTTATGTTGAAAAATGTATCACTAACCCTAAACATATCGAAGTACAAATTTTAGGAGATGCAGAGGGCAATGTCGTGCACTTATATGAGCGAGACTGTTCCATTCAACGTCGTCACCAAAAAGTTGTAGAAATAGCCCCGTCAAACTCGATCTCAAAAGAATTACGTGGTCGGATTTGTAACGCAGCGGTAAAATTAATGAAAAATGTACATTATAAAAATGCTGGCACAGTGGAGTTTCTAGTTGCTAACGATAAATTCTATTTCATTGAAGTGAACCCACGTATTCAAGTAGAACATACAATTACTGAAATGGTAACAGGGATTGATATCGTTCATGCACAAATTAAAATCGCATCTGGGTATGCACTACATAGTGAAGAAACTGGCATTCCTGCACAAAAAGACATCCCATTATTTGGATTTGCTATCCAATCGCGCGTTACAACTGAAGATCCAGCAAATGGTTTCATGCCGGATACAGGTAAATTACAAGTATATCGTTCAAGTGGAGGTTTTGGGGTACGTCTAGATGCAGGGAATGGTTTTCAAGGCGCCGTTGTCACACCATATTATGATTCATTACTTGTAAAAGTATCGACCTGGGGAATGACATTCAAAGAAGCATCGGCTAAAATGTATCGTAATTTACGTGAATTCCGTATTCGTGGTGTGAAAACAAACATTCCTTTCCTTGAAAACGTTGTACAACATGATAAATTCATTTCAGGTGATTTTGATACAAGTTTTCTAGATTCAACCCCTGAATTATTTAATTTCTCAGTGCGACGTAACCGTGGAAATAAGTTGTTAAAGTACATCGGAAACGTGACATTAAATGGCTTCCCCGGTATGGAATATAGGACAAAACCAGTATTTGTAAAACCTAGAAAACCAAAAATAGATATTGTGACAGTGGTCCCAAAAGGTTCAAAACAAATTTTGGATGAACAAGGGCCAGAAGGACTTATAAGATGGATTAAATCACAAGAAAAAGTATTACTAACAGATACGACATTCCGTGATGCTCACCAATCACTATTGGCCACACGTGTGCGTACGAAAGATATGCTAGATATTGCATATGAAACTGCAGAACTGATGCATAACTATTTCTCATTAGAAATGTGGGGGGGAGCAACGTTTGACGTAGCATACCGTTTTCTAAAAGAAGATCCATGGAAACGTTTAGAGCAGTTACGTGCAAAAATCCCAAACGTTTTATTTCAAATGTTATTCCGAGGTTCTAACGCAGTAGGTTACTCAAATTTCCCAGATAACTTAATCCGGGAATTCATTAAAGAATCAGCAGAAAAAGGGATTGATGTGTTCCGTATTTTTGATTCATTAAACTGGGTAAAAGCAATGGAAGTTGCAATTGATGAAGTACGTCAATCCGAGAAAATTGCCGAAGCTGCAATCTGCTATACAGGAGATATTTTAGATGATACATGTGCGAAGTACACAGTACAATACTATAAAAATATGGCGAAGGAACTACAACAAGTGGGTGCACATATTATTGCAATTAAGGATATGGCAGGTCTGTTAAAGCCAGAGGCAGCGTATCGTTTAATATCGGAATTAAAAGAAACAACGGACTTACCAATTCATTTACACACGTATGATACGAGTGGTAACGGCTTAATGACGTATGCAAAAGCAATCCAAGCAGGCATTGATATCGTCGATACAGCATTGGGTTCAATGGCTGGCCTAACATCGCAACCGTCTTCGAACTCGTTATTCTATGCTTTAAAAGGCAGTGGTCGGGAAATCAAAGCAAACATCGAGTCACTAGAAGAATTGTCGTATTATTGGGAAGATGTTCGAAAATACTATGGGGACTTTGAAAGTGGGATGGTTAGTCCGCATTCAGAAGTGTATGTACATGAGATGCCCGGTGGACAATATTCAAACCTTCAGCAACAAGCAAAGGCTGTTGGGCTTGGAGATCGTTGGGAAGAAGTGAAAGAAATGTATGCTCGGGTGAACTTGATGTTTGGCGATATTATTAAAGTAACACCTTCTTCAAAAGTAGTTGGCGATATGGCATTATTTATGGTGCAAAATGAATTAGATGAAGAATCTGTGTTTGAACGAGGGAAAATATTAGACTTCCCAGATTCAGTGATAGAGTTATTCCAAGGCTATTTAGGACAACCATATGGCGGATTCCCAGATGAACTTCAAAAGGTGATTTTAAAAGATCGTGAAGCTATTTTAGTGCGTCCAAGTGAGTTATTAGAGCCAATCGATTTCCGAGAATTAGAAGATATATTAGAAAAAAAAGTCGGGCGTCCTGTTACTCATCAAGACGTATTATGCTATGCGATGTATCCAAAAGTATACGAAGAATACGCAGCCATGGAAAAACAATTTGGAGATATTTCGGTGCTGGATACACCTACATTCCTTTATGGTCTAAAACTGGGTGAAGAAATCGCCGTAGAAATTGAAATAGGAAAAACATTAATTATTAAATTAATTGCAATTGGTGAACCGCAATACGATGGTACACGTGTTATGTATTTCGAAATGAACGGTCAAGAACGTCAAATTGTCGTACAAGATATGAATTTAGAAGTTACAGGTAACGTTCGTCAGAAGGTAGATTACACAAATGCCAACCAAATAGGTGCTACAATGCCAGGTACTGTGCTGCAAGTCGTTGTTAGTAAAGGATCAACGGTAAAACGAGGAGACCATCTATTAATTACAGAAGCAATGAAAATGGAAACAACAATTCAAGCTCCAACAGAAGGAATCGTAAAAGAAATACATGTGTCAGCAGGAGATTCTATTTCAACTGGAGACTTATTAATTGAGATTGAATAAAACGATTAATCTAGATTAATTCATTGCGAAATTAAATATATATTGATATCTGTAATCTAAAAAAGTAAAAAGAACAATCGAGAATTTATATATTGTTGTTCTAACAATAATTGCATAAGACCAAGATTTTTCTCTCATGAATTAATTGGATCAGAGTTTCATTTTAACCAAATGAATCGATACTATTATAATTATTTCTCTATTTTGAATGCAATAATAAGGTGTGTCTTTATAACACTATAAATGAGTCAAATCAAATTAAGATTTGGCTCTTTAATGTTTTAAAAATCCAACAAAACTTTGTTACTTTAATTTTTAGAAAATTCCATTAATTTTATTTAATATATTATTCTAAAATATATTAGATGGTTTGAAGTAAGAAGTTCTAGAAGCTTTATTCTTCAAATTTTCAATTACTCCATTGACAAGATGTATACATTTGTATACAATGATAATGTATACGAAGGTATACAAATGTATACAAAAGGAGGACTAATATGAGAAGTGATTTAGATCATCGAGGAAGACATGGGCATCGCTATGAAAACCATCGTGGTGGCCGTCGAAGAGGAGAGAATGTAGAAAAAAGAAATGGTGCGAAAACATTTCGAAGAGGAAGAGCGCTTGCTTTTTATGAAATGATGAATACGAAGTCTATCACATTAAAGAAACATTTAGAAACCCCTGAATTACAATCGATAAATCCAATTTTAGTAGGTGAATTAAAGGCAATAGAAGCCCTTATGGATGAGTTTGCTAATTTATTTGAACTATTTGAAGTAGAAGGAACGGAGGAGGAAATTATTAGTAATGAGGAGTCAAATGAAACAGAAACTAATTAATAAAAAGAGAGTATAAAGTTTGTCTTTAAATGGAGGATTGAAAATGTTTGTACAAATTCGTAAATGGACAGTAACAGAAGGAAATGCTCATGAAATTATTGAACGTTTTAAGAAGAAGCCAAATCAAGGTCCCTCTTTAATTGAGCAAAGAGAAGGTTTTATTAGCCGTGAATTACTAAAGAAAAATGTTCGTCGTGGTGAAGAAGAAGTAATGATGATTATTCGTTGGGAATCAGAAGAGGCATGGAAAGCATGGGAAAAGAGCCCTGAGCATATCGCAGGGCATAAAAATAAAATTAAAGAGCAAGGCGGGAAACCACAAAAGCCTGATTATGTAATTTCTATGGAGCATGGTAGTTATTCGGTTGTAGAATAGTTACCGCAGAAAGTTAGCTGAAAAAATTGCTTTAATTTTAGAAAAATACAATCTTAAAGCGAACACCCTAAAACGTAAAAACGAGTTAACTCTTTGAAAGAGTTAATTCTTTTTTTGTTGTTGAAGTTTCTATATTTTATAACCAATAGCATCCATTTTCTACTGTTATCAAGGCTATAAAAGGGGGGGTATCGGAATAAAAAACTGTTATTCTTGGAGAAATGCCTAGCATACTTTTAAATCTAAATTCCTAGTACATTGGAAGATGGGTTTTAGATTCTTTTATTAACCTTAGGTACACCGAGATCTCTGTTATTAAAGACGTGAGCGCAAAAGGGGAATTTTGTATTAAGAAGCGGACCTTACATGATAGCTATTACTTGGACGGGGACTAGTAAATTTGTAATAAAATCTAGAGGGATTACTATAAATTAATGTTTTTTAAAAAATTTAGACCACTCCATACAGGGTGGACTTAATGAAATTTATAAAAGAATAAAATAAGCCTTTGGACGGCCAAAAAGCGACCATCTTTGTAAATTTGGATAACTTTATAAAAAGTTAAACAATTTAAGATGTAATTTATAAAGCACAGAACATTGTTAAAACAAGATATTTGAAGTACCTTGTTTTTAAAAAAAGCACCCCTAATTCAACTACATGTTTTCTCCAGAGGGAGCAGCCCTAGACCTCAAGCGTTCGGCGCAAATGCCTAGACATCACTAAAAACATATACTTTCTTAACTTTTAAAAAATATCCTTCCCCTTGACTTTGGTATCGTATTCTAATCAAAAAAAGCCCCTTACAAAAGTAGAAATTTCTACTTTGTGAGGAGCTAATTTGTAATAGAGTTTGATTGATATATAACTAGCTATTTGCGAATTACATTAGGTCTTATTTCATTTAAATCCTTTTATTTTATAGGTAATTTAGCTACGCCTAATTCAGCTAATTGTGCTTCTGCATCTTCGATAAAGCTCTGTGCTGATTCTTTTGTATCAGCATCTAGGTCAGCTAAGAAATCACGAGCGTCCTCTTTCGTCGGAAGTTCTACACCAAGTGTAGCTAATTGAGTTTGAGCTTCCTTCCGAGAGATTGTACCAGTTTTTTCTTGATCTAAAATAGCCTGAGCTTTTTCTTTTGTTGCATCATCTAACTCCGCTAGGAAATCGCTATGATGACCACCATTGCCCTTTGTCGGAAGTTCAACTCCAAGTGCAGCTAATTGAGTTTGAGCTTCCTCCCGAGTAATTGTGCCAGCTTTTTCTTGATCTAAAATAGCCTGAGCTTTTTCTTTCGTTGCATCATCTAACTCCGCTAGGAAATGGCACTGCCTGTCTTTTTTGAGACAATAAGAAAACACCTTATTGTACAGCCAGTTTACGGTATTTTATCGGAGACTGGCTGTTTAATTTTGTTTGAATACGGATATTGTTATAATAGGTAATGTAGTCTTCGACGATTTGAATCATATGCGCATTTGTCGTGC